>NZ_JBEXYL010000013.1:0-137899 GCF_040630895.1 Streptomyces sp. NPDC005728 | reverse complement strand
ATCACGACCGGGTCGTTGTGCTTGACCGAGATCTTGATGTCGCGGAAGTCGTGCTCCTCGAAGAGCGACGCCTCCCACAGGGCGCTCTCGACCAGCGCCTCCGGCGTCGCCTTTCCGTACTTCTGCAGCAGCCGCCGGTCCAGCGAGCCGGCATTGACGCCGATCCGGACCGGGGTGCCGTGGTCCTTCGCGGCCCGCGCGATCTCCTTCACCTGGTCGTCGAACTTCTTGATGTTGCCGGGATTGACGCGTACGGCCGCACACCCGGCCTCGATGGCCGCGAACACGTACTTCGGCTGGAAGTGGATGTCCGCGATCACCGGGATCTGCGACTTACGGGCGATGGTCGCGAGAGCGTCCGCGTCGTCCTGCGTGGGGCAGGCGACACGGACGATCTGGCAGCCGGACGCGGTCCGTTCGGCTATCTGCTGAAGGGTGGCACCGATGTCCGACGTCCGGGTCGTCGTCATCGACTGCACCGACACCGGGGCTCCGCCCCCGACCGCCACCGGCCCGACGTGGATCTGCCGCGACACGCGCCGCGGTGCGACCTGCCGGGCCGGCACCTCGGGGACCCCCAAGGGAACGGCGGTCATCGCGTCACTCCCGGTTTCCGGCGACGGTCTCGCGCATGGCCCGCAGCGACTCCTTCAGCGAACCCATGGTGGCGAGAACGGCGGTGGGCTCGTAGCCGCAGTGCGCCATGCAGTTGGCGCAGCGCGGGTCCTTGCCGCGGCCGTACTTGTCCCAGTCGGTCTCCTCGACGAGCTCGCGGTACGTCGGGACGTACCCGTCGCTCATCAGGTAGCAGGGGCGCTGCCAGCCGAAGAGCGAGTAGTTCGGGATCGCCCACGCGGTGCACGGGAAGTCGACCTTGCCCTCCAGGAAGTCCAGGAAGAGCGGAGAGTGGTTGAGCCGCCAGCGCCTGCGGTTGCCGCCCGCGAAGGCCTTCTTGAACAGTTCCCGGGTCTGCTCGACACCGAGGAAGTGCTCCTGGTCGGGCGCCTTCTCGTAGGCGTAGGCGGGCGAGATCATCATCTCGTCGACCTCGAGGTCGTCGTTGAGGAAGTTGAGGACCTCGACGATGGTCTGCGGGGTGTCGGTGTTGAAGAAGGTCGAGTTGGTGGTCACCCGGAAGCCGCGCCGCTTGGCCTCCTTGATGGCCTCCACCGCCTCGTCGAACACGCCTTCCTTCGCAACGGACTCGTCGTGCCGCTCGCGCAGCCCGTCGATGTGCACCGCGAAGGCGAAGTAGGGCGAAGGCGTGAACTTGTCCATCTTCTTGCGCAGCAGCATGGCGTTGGTGCACAGGAAGACGTACTTCCGCCTGGCCACCAACTGCCGCACGATCTCGTCGATCTGAGGGTGCATCAGCGGCTCGCCGCCGGCGATGGACACCATCGGCGCACCGGACTCCAGCACCGCGCCCACGGCCTGGGCCACCGGCATGCGCTGCTTGAGCACACCGGCCGGGTGCTGGATCTTGCCGCAGCCCTCGCACTTGAGATTGCAGGCGAAGAGCGGCTCCAGCTCGACGATCAGCGGAAACTTGTCCCGCCTGCGGATCTTCTGTTCAGCCAGGTAAGTAGCGACCTTGATGGACTGACGCAGTGGCATGGCCATCTGGCTCACCTCCGGGGGAGCAACAAAGAACGGTGCCATTCGAAAAAAGCGGGAAGGACGGAACGAAGAACGCGGAAGGCTGATATTCCACCGCGCACCGTGCCGATCCGGACGAGTTCATGTTCTGGAGCGTCCACGACCACCCGGACGGCCGCAACCGGGCGCTCGCCCGCGTGTACGGCGCTCAGGAGCGTGGCCGCGGACTCCATGTCGACCGCGATCGCGCCGGTCGCGAGCAGGTCGGACCGCTCGTGGCCGCGGACGACGTGGTCGGAGCCGGTGACGGGGCCGATGTGGACGGTGCGTCCGGGCAGGAGGCGCACGAGTTCCTTGACCAGCAGGTCGGTGCCCACGCACGGGACCGTCCCGTGCGGGTCCCGGGTCTCCTCGGCGACGACCAGGTCACCGGGGTGCATACCGGGGGCGAGCCCGGCGCAGAAGCCGGTGGCCAGCACGACCGCGTCGGCCAGCGCCGGGTCGGCGAGGAGCCGGTTGACGGAGCGTTCCGCCGCCCTCGGGCCCATGCCCGTACGGACGACGGTGAACGGCCCGCCCGCACCGCTGCGATCACCGGTGCGCAGGGCGAGGTGCTCGATGCCGAGCGCGCAGGCGATCAGCAGCGGGGCCGGGGTGGGCTGGGAGCTCACTCAGCCCCCCTTGACCTCGGAGAGAGGCTTCCTGCCGCGGGACAGGGGCTTCTTGTCGAAGGGGTCGCCGTACAGGTACCGGCCGAGCGCGGTGAGCGGGAACACCTGCCGGTAGAGGTGGTAGTTGATGGAGAAGTCCCAGGGGAAGCCCGTACCGGTGAAGTACGGCTCGTCCCAGGAGCCGTCCTCCCGCTGGGTCTGGGCCAGCCACCGGATGCCGCGCTCGACGGCCTTGGAGTCCTGCTCCCCCGCCGCGAGCAGCGCCATCAGCGCCCACGCGGTCTGTGAGGCGGTGGAGGCGCCGCGGCCGCTCCACTCCCTGGTGTACTTGTAGGAGCGCAGGTCCTCGCCCCAGCCGCCGTCCTCGTTCTGGACGTTCTCCAGCCAGGTCACCGCCCGCCGGATCGCCGGATGCGAGCCGGGCAGACCGGCCGCGGTCAGGGCGGGCACCACCGAGCCGGTGCCGTAGACGTAGTTGACGCCCCAGCGGCCGAACCACGAGCCGTCCGGCTCCTGTTCGGCCAGCAGCCACTGGACGCCGCGCCGGGTGCGCGGGTCGTGGGCCAGGCCCTCGGCGGCCAGCATCTCCACGACGTGCGCGGTGACGTCCGCGGACGGCGGGTCGATGACCTCGCCGAAGTCGCAGAACGGCAGCCGGTTCGGGAACGGGCTGGTGTTGTCGACGTCGAAGGCGCCCCAGGCGCCGTTCTTCGACTGCATCCCGAGGTTCCAGCGCACCCCGCGCCCGATCGCCCGGTCCACCCGCTCGGGGTCGTGGTGCTTGACCCGGCGCAGCGCGAGGGCCACCTCGGCGGTGTCGTCGATGTCCGGGTAGTTGTCGTTGTGGAACTCGAACGCCCAGCCGCCGGGCGGCAGTTGGGGTCGCTTCACGGCCCAGTCGCCGGGCCGGACGATCTCCTCGCCGAGCATCCAGTCGGCCGCCTTGACCAGTTGCGGGTGGTCGGCGGGCAGTCCGGCGTCGACCAGCGCGATGGTGGCGAGGCAGGTGTCCCACACCGGGGACTGGCAGGCCTCGATCATCCGGGCGCCGTCCTCGCGCCATACGGCGAAACGGTCCAGCGACGCGAGTCCCTCGCGCATCACCGGGTGCTCCAGGTCGTAGCCGAGCAGGTGCAGAGCGATGACCGAGTACACGGCGGGCGGCTGGATCCCGCCCCAGCAGCCGTCGTTCTCCTGCCGCTCGATGATCCAGCGGGCGGCGGAGTTCATCGCGGCCCTGCGCAGCCGGCGCGGGGCGACCTTGCGCAGCCGGTGCAGCGCCTTGTCCAGGCGCTGGAAGGCTCCGTCCCAACTGGCCACCGGAGCAAGGGGCTTGGCCGGGTTGGGGTCGGCCGGGTCGGTGTGCAGCTCGTCCAGCGGGAAGGGCGCCGGGCGGACCGGGCGCTTGGCCGAGACGACGGTCAGGGGCACGATGGTCTGCCGGGCCCAGCATCCGAAGTCGTAGATGTTGAGCGGCATCCAGCTGGGGAAGTAGATCAGCTCCGGCGGGAGTTCGGGCAGGTCGTCCCACTTCCACCAGCCGAACAGGGCGAGCCAGATCCGCGTGAAGACCCGGGCGGCGGCGATTCCGCCGCGCTCGCGGATCCAAGCCGAGGCCTTCGCCATGTGCGGGGCGTCCGGGTCGTCGCCGGCCAGCCGGAGGGCGACGTACGCCTCGACGGTGGCGGACAGTTCGCCGGGGCCGCCGTAGAACGTGGCCCAGGTGCCGTCCTCGCGCTGCTCGCCGCGGATGAACAGGGCGGCGGCCTGCGTCGTCGCATCGTCGCGGATTCCCAGGAACTGACGGAGCAGCAGGTCCTCGGCGTCCATGGTGACGTTGGTCTCCAGGTCGCCCTTCCACCAGCCCTCGGCGTCCTGCTGTGCGAGCAGGAAGTCGGTGGCGCGCCTCGCGGCGCGTTCGGCGGCTTCTTGTACCCCGGCCGCCGCGGGGGTGGTGATGTCGGTGTCACTGGCCGCGGCAGCGCGGGACGGCAAGATCGCCCCGGTGCTTCCGTCGGTCGTCGCTGTCATGGCTTCCCCTTCGTGCAGTCGTACGAGTCGTGCTGCTGTGGGTCCGCCGTCGGCCGGTGTCCGTCGTCTTTCGACACCGGCCGGCGACTACGCGAGGGCTTTTCGACCGATAGTGATCATCTCTTTCGTACGACGACGAAGTCGGCGAGCGCCGTGAAGGCGGCCCGTACCCGGTCGGGCATGTCGACGGCGTCGAGGGCTTCGATGGCGATGGTGTGCTGACGGCGTGCTTCCGCGGCCGTCCAGTCGCGGCCGCCGGCCTCCTCGATGAGGGCGGCGCGGGCCGCGAACTCCTCCTCGGAGAAATTCTCGAAGTCGCTGCTCTTGGCGTCGGCGGCGAGGATCTCGCCGAGCTGCTCGGAGGCGGGGCCGCCTGCCGCGAGCGCGGCGACCACCGGCAGGGACTTCTTGCGCTGGCGCAGATCGCTCCAGGTCTGCTTGCCGGTGGCGTCCGGGTCGCCCCAGATGCCGAGGAGGTCGTCGACGGCCTGGAAGGCGAGGCCGAGGTGGTAGCCGTACTTCTCCAGCGTGTCCGCGGTGCGGTCGTCGGCGCCGCCGAGCACCGCGCCGATGGAGCTGGAGGCGGCGAGCAGCGCACCGGTCTTGTTGCCCTCCATCTCCAGGCACTCCTCGACGCTCACGCGGTCGCGGTGCTCGTAGGAGATGTCCTGGGCCTGACCGTCGATCAGGGCGCGGGTGGCGGCGGTCAGGCGGCGGGTGGCGCGCCCGGCCTCGACGGTGCCGATCTCCAGCAGGATCTCGTTGGCGAGGGCGAACAGGGCGTCACCGACCAGGATGGCCTGGGCGGGGCCGTGCACCTTCCACACGGTGTCACGGTGCCGGCGCTGCTCGTCGCCGTCCATCAGGTCGTCGTGCAACAGCGAGAAGTTGTGCACGAGTTCGACGGCGACGGCCCCGGGAATGCCCGTCTCGGGCGCGGCGCCGGTGACCTCGGCGGAGAGAACGGCCAGGGCGGGACGCACGGCCTTGCCGCCGTCGCCGTCGGCCGGGTTGCCCGCGGCGTCGATCCAGCCGAAGTGGTAGGCGGCGACGGTGTCCATAGGAGGCGCCAGGCGGTCGACGGCCGCACGCAGGACCGGTGTGGCCAGGGTCCGGCCGCGCTCCAGAAGCGCGGTCACGTCCACCGCGGTCCTCCGAGCGGGCATCGAGGCCGGGGGCACAGTGGGCACAGTCTCTCCTCTTGTTGCGGTACCGGGGGTGCGGGGGCCTGCCGCATGCCGATCGGGCATCACGCCGCCTCCTCGAACTCGAAGAGGTGGTGGGGGCGGGGCCGGCCCAGGGCGCTCAGCGCGGCGTCGGCCGCGCTCACGCCGCTGCGGACCGCACTCTCCATGGTCGCGGGCCACCCTGTGGCGGTCCACGCACCGGCCAGGTACAGGCCGGGGGCCTTGGTGCGGGCGCCGGGCCGCAGCCGCCCGACGCCGGGGACGGGGGCGAACGTCGCCGTGCGCTCCCGGGTCACGAAGAAGTCCTTCACCACTGCGCCGCGCGTACCCGGCAGCAGTCGTTCCAGCTCGGGAAGGTAGCGCTCGCGGAGCGCGGCGACCGGCGCGTCGATCTCGTCCTGCGCGGCCGACTGGGACAGTGCCAGGTACTGGCCCTCGCCGAGCCCGGACGCGTCCGTCCGGTCGAAGACCCACTGCACGGGGGTGCCGAGGGCGGCGAAGAAGGGACTGGCGAGCACCTTGCGGTCGTAGACGACGTGCACGTTGAGGATCGGCGCGGTGCCGATCCGGAGCAGTTGTCCCGGGGCGTCGAGGGCGCCGGGCGGCAGCAGGTCGTGGGTCTCGCGCTGGGGTACGGCGAGGACGACCGCATCGGTCTGAAGGGTCTCGCCGGGAACCTGAACGCTCCAGGTCCCGTTTTCGTTGGTAGAGACGGAGGTGACGCGTGTACGGACTTCGGTACGGACGCCCGCGGAGTCGAGCGCCCTGCGGGCCAGCCGGTCGTGCAGTTCGCCCAGCGGGACATGGGCCCAGCCGATGTCGGCCGCGCCCGGGTCGGACAGCAGACCGGTCTTGAACACCATCGCGGCGAGCCCCAGCGAGGCGTCGCCCGCGACCGCGTTGAGGGTGGCGACACCGACCAGGTCCCACAGGGCCTCGACGGCACGCGCCGACTGGCCGTGAGCGGCCAGCCAGCTGCCGAAGTCCTGGGTGTCCAGGGTCGGATCGGCGAGGTCGAGCCCCTTGAGCGCGAGCGCGGCACGCCCGACCGCGGCACGCTCGGCGAGCGACAGGTGCGGATAGGTGGCCAGGCTCCGGCCCAGGTGCAGGGGTACGGGCAGCGCGTCGCGCCGCAGCCTGCCGAGCCGCCGTCCCTCGGGCCGGTTCACGTCGAGTACGGGCACGTCGAGACGATCCTGCAGCGGTGCGAGCGCCGCACCCTCGATGCGGTCGAGGAACCAGCGGTAGGCGGTGCAGCAGCGCAGGTACACGTGCTGGCCGTTGTCGACGGTCAGTTCGCCGCGCCGGAAGGAGAAGGCGAGGCCCCCCAGTCTCGGCCTGCCTTCGAGCAGGGTGACCCGGACGCCCGCGTCGGCGAGGGCGAGCGCCGCGGTGATCCCGGCGAGGCCACCGCCGACCACGACGGCACTGCGCCCCGCCGGTGCCGGGGTGCCGGCGTGCGCCTCCGTGTGGCGTGAGCCGTCGCTCATCGTGCGTCCTTCCCTGCGTACCGAGCGTGCTGGATGAACGGTGCACGGTCGGCCGTCGCAGTCAGGGACGCCACGCCGCAGCGGAGGGTTGCCCGCCGCATCGGCCCTGCGGAGCCGGATGGGGCCACGGCGTCCATCAGGCGCGCCTCCTGACGGTCCGCCGGGACACGTGCCGGGTGTCGAGGCCGGACAGTCCGCGGACGGCGACGTAGGCTTTCTCACGTCCGGGCAGCGAGACCCGGCCGCGCAGCACGGCCTCCGGGTCGCGCTCGATGCGGTCCAGCAGCCGCCGGTAGATGCCGGCCATGGCGGCGACACAGGCACCGCTGCGCCGGTCGAGCATGGGGAGCAGCCGGTAGCCCTCGGCGAAAAGGGCGCGGGCCCGCCGTACCTCGAAGTGCACGAGGCCCGCGAAGTCGGAGCCCTCCGGCGGGGTCGGCCCGTTGAACCCGGCCGTGCAGCCGAACTTGGCGAGGTCGTCGGCGGGCAGATACGTACGGCCGCCCTCGGCGTCCTCGCGGACGTCCCTGAGGATGTTGGTGAGCTGGAGTGCGAGACCGAGCGTGTCGGCATACTCGGGCGCGCGCTCGGCGCCGCGCGCCCCCGGCTCCGTACCGAACACGCCGAGCGAGAGACGGCCGATGGCGCCGGCCACGCAACGGCAGTAGACCTTCAGGTCGTCCCAGGTCTCGTACGTCTCCCCGCGCACGTCCATCTGGACGCCGTCGATCAGCTCGTCCAGGCCGGCGAGCGGGACCGGGAAGGCCTGGGAGGCGTGGGTGAGGGCGACGGCCACCGGGTCGGTGTCGTCCTCGGCGACCCCGCCCTCGCGGACCCGGGTGAGCAGCGCCCGGGTGTCCTCCAGGCGCGCGACCTTGACCTCGCGGGGCAGGTCGCCGTCGCCGATGTCGTCGACACGCCGGGAGAAGGCGTAGAGCGCCGACATGGCGCGCCGCTTGGGCGTCGGCAGCAGCCGGATGCCGTACGCGAAGTTACGGGCCTGCTGCCCGGTGACGGCCTCGCAGTAGCTGTAGGCGGCGAGTACCGGTGCGGACACGTGTGGCACGGACTCCACGGCCCGGATCACCCCTCTCCTCGCAGGGTCACGCCCA
Organism: Streptomyces sp. NPDC005728; assembly: GCF_040630895.1. Classification (NCBI taxonomy): domain Bacteria; kingdom Bacillati; phylum Actinomycetota; class Actinomycetes; order Kitasatosporales; family Streptomycetaceae; genus Streptomyces; species Streptomyces sp. NPDC005728. The sequence continues at coordinate 129,809 of NZ_JBEXYL010000013.1, read as the reverse complement.
CCTCACGCAGCAACTGGACCTTGCCGGGTCGGGGCGGGCCGGGAAGTACGTCGTATTCCGCGGCGGCGATCGCCCGGATCGCCGCCCTTCCCCCCGCCACGAACCCCGCGAGCAGCAGCTTCAACCTGCCGTGGACGCTACCCACCAGGGGGGCGCCTTCATTCAGCAGATCGCGGGCGCGTTGTGCTTCGTATGCAACCAGGGCGCGCACCGATGCGCCTGTGGTTTTCGTGGCGAGATCCGTTTCCCGGACGTGGAAGCGCTTCATGTCCTCGGCGGGCAGGTAGATCCGGTCGCGGTCGAGGTCCTCGGCGACGTCCTGGAGGTGCTCCACGATCTGGAGTGCGGTGCAGATCGCGTCGGAGAGGCGGATCCGCTCGGGGGTCGAGGTGCCGGTGACGGCGAGGACGAGGCGGCCGACGGGATTGGCGGACAGCTCGCAGTAGGCGAGGAGGTCGTCGTAGGTCTCGTAGCGCGCGACGAGCTGGTCCTGGCGGTTGGCGGCAATCAGTCCGAGGAAGGGCTCGGGGGTGAGGGCGCGGCGGCGGACGGTCGGCTGCAGACGACGCAGCAGGGGGTGGCGGGGCGTGCCGTCGAAGACACGCCGCAGGTCGGCCTCGAAGGCGTCGAGGAGGGCCACGCGGTCCTCGGCCTCGGCGGCGGGCACGCCCAGGACGCGCGCGTCGGCTCCGCCGGGGGCCAGATCGCCGTCGCCGATGTCGTCCACGAGGCGGGCGAAGCCGTACACGGCCATGAGGTCGTCGCGCCAGGCCCGGGGCAGGAAGAAGGGGGCCACGGGGAAGTTCTCGCTCGCGGCCTTGTCCAGCGTGGCGCGCTCCAGATCCGGCGCCGTGCAGGTTCCCGTCACCGCGGACTGCCCGGGGCGGGGACGGCACATGCTGCGCTGAGCTGGGGAGTTTCCGTAGCCATTGCCGTCACATCTCCCGTTCTACACTGCCGATCCAAGACACACTATTTCGGACACGCCGCCCGGCTGTCCGCGGGGCTGCCCGGCGCAGGATGTCGCGCATTATCGCCCCACTTGCCGCTTTCCGGCACCGGTACAGCTTACGTTGTACAACGCAGCAAGGTCCGTCGGGGTGTCCTGCACATCACAACAACACACCGATTGGCGTCAAGATTCCTAAGGCCGCCGGGAGTTGACGTTTCCTTTGCAGACGCCGGGCCCCACCGGACGGTTTCCGACAGGGCCCTGGCCGAAACGGATCAGCGGGTCACCGGCCCGTGAACTTCTCGTACTCCTTGAGGACCTCTTCGGTCGGGCCGTCCATGCGCAGTTCGCCGCGTTCCAGCCACAGGACGCGGTTGCAGGTGTCGCGGATGGACTTGTTGTTGTGGCTGACCAGAAACACCGTGCCGGCCTCCTTGCGCAGTTCCCGGATGCGCTCCTCGGAGCGCCTCTGGAAGGCGCGGTCACCGGTGGCCAGAGCCTCGTCGATCATGAGGACGTCGTGGTCCTTGGCGGCGGCGATGGAGAACCGCAGGCGGGCCGCCATGCCGGAGGAGTAGGTGCGCATCGGCAGGGTGATGAAGTCGCCCTTCTCGTTGATGCCCGAGAAATCGACGATGTCCTGGTAGCGCTCCTTGATCTGCTCACGGGACATGCCCATGGCGAGGCCGCCGAGGATGACGTTGCGCTCGCCGGTGAGGTCGTTCATCAGGGCCGCGTTCACGCCGAGCAGCGAGGGCTGGCCGTCGGTGTAGACCTTGCCGCGCTCGGCGGGCAGCAGACCGGCGATGGCGCGGAGCAGAGTGGACTTGCCGGAGCCGTTGGAGCCGATCAGGCCGATGGCCTCGCCGCGGTAGGCGACGAAGGACACGCCCCGCACGGCGTGCACCTTGCGCACCCCACGCGCCGCGTCGTCGGAGCCTCGCCTCAGGATGCGACTGAGGGCGGCCGTCGCGCTGCCCTTGCCCGTCTTCGCGCCGTTGACGCGGTAGACGATGTGCAGCTCGTCCGCGATGACCGTAGGTCGCGGGTCCCGGGTGTTCTGCTCAGCCACGGCCGTACCTCTCCTCCGCCTTCCAGAAGTACACGAACCCGCCCGCGAAGAGCGCCACGGCCCAGAACAGGGCGATGGCCCACACGTGCGGCGGCAGGTTCGAGGCGCCGTACCCGTCGATCAGCGCGAAGCGCATCAGGTCCATGTAGATCGCGGCGGGGTTCACCTGCAGCAGGCGGACCGCCCATTCGGGACGCCCCTCCATCATGTTGTTGATGGAGAACATGACACCGGACGTGTACATCCAGGTACGCAGGATGAACGGCATCAGCTGGGCGAGGTCGGGCGTCTTCGCGCCCATGCGGGCCACGATCAGCGCGAGCCCGGTGTTGAACAGGAACTGCAGCAGCAGGACCGGCACGATCAGCAGCCAGGACGGGCTCGGGTAGCTGCCGAAGCCGATCGCCACGATGAACATCACGATCATCGAGAAGAGCAGCTGCTGGAGCTGCTGGAGCGAGAAGGAGACGGGCAGCGAGGCGCGCGGGAAGTGCAGGGCGCGCACCAGGCCCAGGTTGCCGGAGATCGCGCGGACGCCCGACATGATCGAGCTCTGCGTGAAGGTGAACACGAACACACCCGTGACCAGGAACGGGATGTACACGTCCTTGGACATGCCCCGGCTCGCGTGCAGGATGACGCCGAAGATGAAGTAGTACACGCCCGCGTTCAGCAGCGGGGTGGCCACCTGCCACAGCTGGCCGAGCTTGGCCTGGCTGTACTGCGCGGTCAGCTTCGCCTGCGAGAAGGCGAGGATGAAGTGGCGCCGCCCCCACAACTGCCGGACGTACTCGCCGAGCGAGGGCCGGGCACCGCTCACGGCGAGCCCGTACTTGGCGGCGAGCCGGGCCGCCGTCAGTCCCTCGTCGGGCGACGGGGCCGCGGTCACCGCGACACCGCCGTCGTGCGTTGTCTCACTCACAGGTGGAAGCTTTCGTCTTCGAGTACGTCGTGTTCGTCGTGTTGTCGTGCTCGTGGTGCGCGTGATGCCCGTGCGCCGGTCCGTCCCCGGGCACGTCCGGACCGGGCGGCCCCGTACGCCGAGCTTGTCAGATGACGGGGGGCCGGCCCAGTCGGGTCAGCCGCCACACCGTACGCCACCGCATGGGGCGGCGGGGGCCGCACGCCGTGGTCCAGCCCTCCTTGAAGCCGCCGAGCCAGGCCCTCAGGGCCGGTCCCGAGGGGCGCCGCAGCAGGGTGAGCAGCAGCCAGACCCCGAGATAGACGGGGACCAGCAGCGCGGGGAGGTTGCGGCGGGCCAGCCAGACCCGGTTGCGGGCGACCATGCGGTGGTACACGGCGTGCCGGGAGGGCGCGGTCGTCGGGTGGTGGAGCACCATGTCGGACCGGTAGTCGATCATCCAGCCCGCATCGAGGGCCCGCCAGGCCAGGTCGGTCTCCTCGTGGGCGTAGAAGAACTCGTCGGGCAGGCCGCCGACCTCGGCGAAGACGCGGGTGCGGACGGCGTTGGCGCCGCCGAGGAAGGTGGTGACCCGGGAGGAGCGCATCGGGTCGGAGGCGCGCAGCCGGGGCACGTGGCGGCGCTGGGTCTCGCCCGTGTCCGGATCGGCGATGCGGAAGCTGACGATGCCGAGCTCCGGGTCGGCCTCGAACGCCTGACGGCACAGCTCGGCGGTGTCGTGGCGGGGGAGCAGGCCGTCGTCGTCGAGGAAGAGCAGTATGTCGACATCGCGGCCGCTGGGGCCGAAGGCTTCTATGCCGACGTTGCGGCCGCCGGGGATGCCCAGGTTCTCGGGCAGTTCCACGGTCCGTACGACCGACGGGAACTCCGTCACGTCCGGGACGGGCGAGCCGTTGCCGACGACGACCACCTCGACGGGGTCGCCGTCCTGCTTGGCGACGGAGTCGAGCAGGGCACGCAGCTCCTCGGGCCGGTTGCCCATGGTGATGATGACCGCGCCGACCTTCGCAGAAGCCGTCATGCCGCTCACCTCAGCCTGCTGGAGGCGAGGATGGACACCAGGTGCAGCAGGGTCTGCAGCAGGGCGATGCCGGCGAGGACTGCGGTGCCGAGCCGGGTGAAGAACAGGTCGCCGCGGACCTGGTCGGCGATCGCGAGGACCAGGATCAGCAGCGAGGCCTCGATGCCGAGGATGAGCCGGTGGAACTGCAGTGCCGAGGCGGCCCGGCGGGCCAGCGCCATGCCGGAGGAGCGCGGCTCGGACGCCGCCTCCTTGACCGGCGCCATGCCGGCCTGGTGCCGGGCGACGCCGACGAGGTCGGTCTCGGCCTTGATCAGGATCGCGCCCAGCGCGGCGAGGGTGCCGAGGAAGGCCCACAGCCAGTCGATGCGCCCGCTCCCCCACAGGTCGGCGGCGCGCAGGCCGAGGCCGACCAGGACGGCCGCGTCGGTCAGGTAGGCGCCGACGCGGTCCAGGTAGACCCCGCCGAGCGAGTACTGCTTCTTCCAGCGGGCGATCTCGCCGTCGACGCAGTCCAGCAGCAGGTACAGCTGGGTGGCGACCACCCCGAGCACGGCGCCCGCGATCCCCGGCACCAGCAGGGCCGGGGCCGCGAGCACGCCGCAGACGGTCATCAGGTACGTGAGCTGGTTGGGCGTGACCCTGGTGTTCACCAGGTAGCGGTCGACGCGCAGGGACACCTCGCGCATGTAGAGGCGTCCCGCCCAGTGCTCACCGCTGCGCCGGTCCTTGACCCCTGCGGGGTGGACGACCGGACGGAGTTCAGCTACCGATGGCCTTGACATAGTCGGCGTAGATGTCCTTGATCTGGTTCGTCTTGAGGGCGAGGTGTTCGAGGATCGTGTAGCGGCCGGGCCTGGTCTCCGGGGCGAACTCGACGGCGCGGACGAACTCGTCCACCGTGAAGCCGATCTCCTCCGGCAGCACCGGAAGCCCGTGCCGGCGCAGCACCTCGGCCATGTAGGCCGCATCCTCGTGCGCTCCGCGCAGGTACATCGCGAAGGCGGCGCCGAGCCCGCACTGCTCGCCGTGGCTGGCGGCGCGCTTGGGGAAGAGCAGGTCGAAGGCGTGGTTGATCTCGTGGCAGGAGCCCGATGCGGGCCGGGAGTCACCCGAGATCGACATGGAGATGCCGGTGAGGACCAGCGCCTCGGCGAGCACCTGGAGGAAGTCGTTGTCGCCGATGCCGCCGGGGTGCCGGAGTACGGCCTCGCCGGCCTGGCGGGCCATGGCGGCGGCGAGGCCGTCGACCTTCTCGCCGTTGACGCGGTTGGCGAGTTCCCAGTCCGCGATCGCGTTGATGTTGGAGATCGCGTCGCCGATGCCGGCCCGCACGAATCGCGCCGGTGCCTCGCGGATCACGTCCAGGTCGATGAGGACGGCGATCGGGTTCGGCACGCCGTAGGAGCCACGGCCGGCGTCGTTGTCGAGCGTGGCGACCGGCGAGCACAGGCCGTCGTGCGCGAGGTTCGTCGGTACGGCGACCAGGGGCAGGCCGACGCGGGCGGCGGCGAACTTGGCGCAGTCGATGATCTTGCCGCCACCGAGGCCGACGACCGCGTCGTAGTGGCCGGCCTTGATGTCGCCGGCCAGCCTGATCGCGTCGTCGAGGGTGCCGCCGCCGACCTCGTACCAGGTGGCGCCGGGCAGCGAGGGGGCGACGCGCTCGCGCAGCTTCGCGCCGGAGCCGCCGCTGACGGCGACGGCGAGCCGGCCGGAGTGCGAGATGCGCTCGTCGGCGAGGACGCTCGCCAGGTCGTCGAGGGCACCCGGGCGGATGTCCACGACGACCGGCGAGGGAATCAGCCGGGTCAGTACTGGCACGCGATCTCCCGCCCGCGAGCGAGGTCCTCGTGGTTGTCGATCTCGACCCACGACACGGTGCCGATCGGCTCGACGTCGACCTTGAAGCCGCGGTTCACCAGCTCCTGGTAGCCGTCCTCGTAGTACAGCTGGGGGTCGCGCTCGAACGTGGCCCGCAGGGCGTCGGCCAGCTCGGCGGCGGCCTCGCCCTCGATGAGCGTGACGCCGATGTACTCGCCGGTCGCCTCGGCGGGGTCCATCAGCTTGGTGATCTTCTGGACGCCCTTGTCGGGGTCCACGACGACCTTCATCTCCTCGTCCGCGAGGGACTTCACGGTGTCCAGGGCGAGGATGATCTGCTTGCCCTCGCCGCGGGCGGCGAGCAGCGTCTTCTCGACGGAGACCGGGTGCACGGTGTCGCCGTTGGCGAGGATCACACCGTCCTTGAGGGCGTCACGGCCGCACCACAGGGAGTAGGCGTTGTTCCACTCCTCGGCCTTGTCGTTGTCGATCAGGGTGAGCTTGAGGCCGTACTTCTCCTCCAGCGCCGCCTTGCGGTCGTACACGGCCTCCTTGCGGTAGCCGACGATGATCGCGACCTCGGTCAGGCCCACCTCGGCGAAGTTGCCGAGCGTGAGGTCGAGCACCGTGATCGAGTCCTCCGCGCCCTCGGGGCCCACCGGCACCAGAGCCTTGGGCAGAGTGTCGGTGTAGGGGCGCAGACGCCGTCCGGCGCCGGCCGCCAGCACGAGGCCGATCATGCGGTTTCTCCTTCATCGTGTACGGCGGGCGCACCGCCCATGTGAGCGGACACCCAGAAGCGGATGCTCTCGACGAGCACCACCAGGGCGACGGCCACGGCGAGGGCCGTGAGCGCGACCTTGAACTGCGAAGCGGTGAGCAGGGCGGCCAGCACGGTGACGAGCAGCGTCCGCCCTTCCTGCCCCCCGATGGCGCGCACCAGCCAGGCCGGTGGCGCTCCGGCGTCGCCGCGGATGCGGTACACCGTGTCGTAGTGATGGTAGGCGACGGCGGCCACCAGGCCGAAAGCCGCAGGAAGCGCTCCGTTCACGTCCGCGTGGGCTGCCAGTACCAGAACGGTGCCGTATTCGGCGGCCCGGAACAGCGGCGGGACCAGCCAGTCGAGGGCGCCCTTCAGGGGGCGGTACAGGGCTTGTCCGGAGGTGACGGCGTAGACGACGGCACCGGCGACGGGCGCCCAGGTGACCCCCGAGAACAGGGAGACGGCGAGGACCGCCGTGCCGGCCAGGGCCACCAGGAGCGGGGCGCCGAAGCGGACCCGGGTGAGATGCGCCACGGCCGAGGCGAGCGGTCCGTTGTCGGCGAGGTCCGCCAGCGCCTGGGCCGCCCGGTCGGTGCGCCGGGCCTTGCGGGTCACCGAGCGCAGCACGCGGCCCGCCGTGGTGTACGTCGCGGCGAAGGCGCAGCCGACGAGCAGCACGTAGAAGGTGATGCGGGGGGTGGTGGCCGCGGTGAGGACGGCGATCATGGCCCAGCGTTCGCCGATGGGCAGGACGATCATCCGGCGCAGCCAGACCGTCCAGCCGCGGCTGTCGAGCTTGTCGGAGAGGGCGGCGGTGGGACTGGTGTTGGCGGATGCGTCGTGGTTGGCCTCGTTGAAGGAGAAGTCCACGACGTGCCGACAGGTCTGCAGGATCATCGCGCCGAGGGCGAGGGCCCACACGTCGTCACCGCCGCGGGCGGCGCCCAGGGCGAGGCCCGCGTAGTAGGCGTACTCCTTGGCCCGGTCGAAGGTGGCGTCCAGCCAGGCGCCGAGCGTGGAGTACTGCAGGGAGTAGCGGGCGAGCTGACCGTCGGTGCAGTCCAGTACGAAGGAGGCGATCAGCAGCACGCCGGCGGCGATGAAGCCGGGCCGGGTGCCGGTCGCCGCGCAGCCCGCCGCGATCAGGGCGGTGAGCAGCGAGGCGGTGGTGACCTGGTTGGGGGTCAGGCCCCGGCGCGCGCACCAGCGGGCGATGTGGCGCGAGTAGGGGCTGATGAAGAACGTGGTGAAGAAGCCGTCGCGGGACTTCACGGCAGACTTCAGGCGTACGGCCTCGTCGTCGACGGCGGCGACGGCCTGCCGGGCCTCGTTGCGGGCCTGCGGGTCGGCGGGGACGGCGGCGACCAGGCTGCCCAGCTCGGGGTGGTGGACCTCGCTGCCGTCGGCGGCGAGCGCCGTGACGACGTGGTCGGCGACGCTGTCGACGTCCCCCACGCTCGACTTCGCTCGCGCGGGGGCACCCCCATGGGCCGTGCCGCCGCCGGAGGTCTCACGGGCCAGGGCCCGGCTCAGCGCCTCCCGGGCGGCCGGCTGGGCGGTGACGGCGCCGGGGACGGCGGCGAGCGGGAAGCGCGGGTCGGTGAGGCCGAGGCGCAGGGCGTGCAGGTGGCCGACGAAGCGGGCGTCGACCAGGGCCACCCGCCGGTCGGCGGGCACGGCCGCGAGCAGGGTGTCCGTCTCGGAGGCGTCGCCGGCCACGCGCACGTCGAAGCCGAGGGACCGCAGATCGTTCTCGAGCGACGATCCGGGGACCGGCTGACCGGTGACGATGGCGGTCGACAACCGAACTCACTCCCTGGGTGCCGGCGCATCGGCGCCGGTCTTCTACGTGGTGGGGCGCCCCTGCCTGCGGCTCCCGGGCGGCGTGTCGGCAGAGGGTATCCGATGGGTACGAGCCCGTGTTCACCGGCCGTTCACGGCCCGGTCCACGGGGGCTGCCCCGGGCTTTGCCGAGATCATCATCGGGGATCCGGGGCCCGCCCCACAAACCGTGGGCGCAGACCCGGGCATCCCCCGCCATCACGGACACGCGGACGGATCGGCATAGGGTGGGCGACCATGACGTGGCTGATCACCGGCGGAGCCGGATACATCGGGGCGCACGTGGCACGGGCCATGACGGGTGCCGGGGAGAGCGTCGTGGCGCTGGACGACCTGTCGGCGGCCGTACCCGCGCGGCTCCCGGCGGGCGTGCCGCTCGTCGAGGGCTCGACGCTGGACGGGGAGCTGCTCAAGCGGGTCTTCGCGGAGTACGGCGTCACGGGCGTCGTGCATCTCGCGGCGCGCAAGCAGGTCGCCGAGTCCGTGGCCGAGCCGACGCGCTACTACCGGGAGAACGTGGGCGGCCTGGCCACCCTCCTGGACGCGATGGCGGAGGCGGGCGTGCGCCGGCTGCTGTTCTCCTCCTCGGCGGCCGTGTACGGCAATCCGGACGTGGACCTGATCACGGAGGACACCCCGTGCGCGCCCGTGAACCCGTACGGCGAGACGAAGCTGGCCGGGGAGTGGCTGGTGCGGGCGGCGGGCCGGGCGCACGGCATCTCCACGGTGTGCCTGCGCTACTTCAACGTGGCGGGCGCCGCCGCACCGGAACTGTCGGACACGGGTGTGTTCAACATCGTGCCGATGGTCTTCGACCGGCTCACCCGCGACGAGGCCCCGCGGATCTTCGGCGCCGACTACCCGACGCCGGACGGCACCTGCATCCGCGACTACATCCACGTGGCCGACCTCGCCGAGGCGCACCTCGCGGCGGCCCGGCGACTGGCCGCCGGGGACCTGGCGGGCGATCTGACGCTGAACATCGGCCGCGGCGAGGGTGTCTCCGTGCGCGAGCTGATCACGGTCATCGGGGAGGTCACCGGCGACCGGCGCACGCCCGTGGTCGAGGGGCGCCGCCCGGGGGACGCGCCGCGCGCGGTCGCCTCGGCCGAGCGGGCCGCCGAGGCACTCGGCTGGCGGGCCGGGCGCGGGGTGCGCGAGATGGTGGAGTCGGCCTGGCAGGGCTGGCAGCTGCACCACGGGAAGTAGGGCGGCGACGCCCTGACCAGCGGATCGTTTCCGCAGGTCAGGGCACATGACAACGGTGTTCAGTACCGCGTTGCCCGATACCCCCCACCCGTAGTTCACTGTGAGCCCGGGCAACCCCGGGCCACACCGAAGGGCGGTCTTCTCATGGGGGCAGGGCACGACCACGGGCACGCGCACAGCCATGCGCCGCCCAGGGGTACGGCCGCGGCCGCGTACCGCGGCCGGCTGCGCGTGGCGCTGGGCATCACGCTCACGATCATGGTGGTGGAGATCGTCGGCGGTCTCCTCGCGGACTCGCTGGCCCTGATCGCGGACGCGGCCCACATGGCGACCGACGCGGTGGGCCTGGGCATGGCGCTGCTCGCCATCCACTTCGCGAACCGCCCGCCGAGCACCCACCGCACCTTCGGCTACGCCCGCGCCGAGATCCTCGCGGCCCTGGCCAACTGTCTGCTGCTGCTCGGCGTCGGCGGATACGTCCTGTTCGAGGCGGTCCAGCGTTTCTTCACGCCCGCGGACACCGAGGGCGGCCTGATGATCGTGTTCGGCCTGTTCGGTCTGGTCGCGAACACCATCTCGCTCACCCTGCTGATGCGCGGGCAGAAGGAGAGCCTGAACGTGCGCGGCGCCTTCCTGGAGGTGGCTGCGGACGCGCTGGGGTCGGTGGCGGTGCTGATCTCGGCGACCGTGATCCTCACCACGGGCTGGCAGGCGGCCGACCCGGTCGCCTCGCTGGTCATCGGCCTGATGATCGTGCCGCGGACGCTGAAGCTGCTGCGCGAGACGCTGGACGTGCTGCTGGAGGCGGCTCCGAAGGACGTCGACATGGAGCAGGTGCGGGCGCACATCCTCGCCCTGGACGGCGTGGAGGACGTGCACGATCTGCACGCCTGGACGATCACCTCGGGCATGCCCGTGCTGTCCGCCCACGTGGTGGTCAGCTCGGAGGTGCTGAACGCCATCGGGAACGAGAAGATGCTGCACGAGCTGCAGGGCTGCCTGGGCGACCACTTCGACGTGGAGCACTGCACCTTCCAGCTGGAGCCGGGCGGGCACGCGGAGCACGAGGCTCGCCTGTGCCATTGACCGTACGCACACTCGTTCGATGCTGCGATGCGGTTCCGGGCGGCGTGCGCCGGGCACGATGCCCCATCGGGCCCCACTTCGGTGCCACCCCGCACGGGACATGCGGACGTGCCGGGAAGTGCCGGGAGTGCCGGATTCGTACGGCAGACTTGGGGTGCGAAGACCGAGGCGAAGGATGGGTATGCCGATCACACCTGCCACCGAGACGACCAGCTCGTCGAACGGCACCGCAGAGGCGATTTTGCTGGAACTGGTCGACGAGAAGGGCGTGACGGTCGGCACCGCGGAGAAGCTCGCCGCCCATCAGCCACCGGGACAGCTGCACCGGGCGTTCTCGGTGTTCCTCTTCGACGAGCAGGGCCGGCTGCTGCTCCAGCAGCGGGCGCTCGGCAAGTACCACTCCCCCGGCGTGTGGTCCAACACCTGCTGCGGTCACCCCTACCCCGGCGAGGCGCCGTTCGCGGCGGCGGCCCGGCGGACGTACGAGGAACTGGGCGTCTCGCCGTCGCTGCTGGCCCAGGCGGGCACGGTGCGCTACAACCACCCGGACCCGGCCTCGGGCCTGGTCGAGCAGGAGTTCAACCACCTGTTCGTCGGCCTGGTGCAGGAGCCGCTCGTGCCGGATGCGGAGGAGGTCGGGGCGACCGCCTTCGTGACGGCCCCCGAGCTGGCCGAGCGGCACGCCAGGGACCCGTTCTCGGCATGGTTCATGACCGTGCTGGACGCGGCCCGTCCGGCGATCAGGGAGCTGACGGGCCAGTCCGCGGGCTGGTAGGCCGCCGGTGGCCCCTACGACAGGGCAGCGGGCTTGAGCGGCAGGGCGGCCCAGATCACCTTGCCGCCGCTCGCCGTGTGCTCCACGTCGACCACCCCGCCCGCCTCCCGGGCCACCTCACGGACCAGCAGCAGCCCCCGACCGCCGGTCTGCCCGTGGTCGGCCTCCAGGGCGGTGGGGCGGTAGGGGTGGTTGTCCTCCACCGACACCCGCACCCACTCGGCGCCGACGGCCACCTCCACGGCGAGCGTCGGCGACAGCAGCGCCGCGTGCCTGACCGCGTTCGTGACCAGTTCGGAGACGATCAGCAGCAGGCCGTACACCAGGTCGTCGGAGACCGGTACGCCCTGGCGCAGCAGCAGGTCCCGTACGGCGCGCCGCGCCTGCGGGACCGAGACGTCCACCGCGGGCGCGGTGAACCGCCAGATTCCCTCGTAGGGCAGTGGATCGGGCAGCCGCTCGGCGCCCCCCGCTGGGCGCGGGCCGTCCCCGCGCCCGTGGTTGTCCATCGTCCGGTCGCCACCCTCGCGCTCGATTGTCACCACACGTCGAGTGTTGGTAACAATCCGCTCCGCTCCGGAGAACTGAACACAAGTCAGCTGGTATCGAACGGATCTGACCATTGGCGTATGACATGGTCAGTTGTGGGACTGTTCCTGTCCCTGCGACGCCGGTTCGCGAACTCTTCGGGTTGTACGGGTTTGTTGTGCGGCCGGTCGGCGACGATGCCGACGACACGGCGGCCGCAGCAGGCCGACCTCCCCTCCCTTTTGTCCTCTACGTTCGAAGTGTCGTATCGGGCCGTGGCGGTCTCGGCGCCTCGGTCCAGCAGTGCGGTCGATACCATCCGCCGCATGGAACCCCACCTCTCGCACCAGGTCGACGACTCCGTCGCCACCGTCGTCGTCCGTCATCCGGCCAAGCGCAACGCCATGACGGCCGCGATGTGGCGCGCCCTGCCGCCGCTGCTGGACGAGCTGGCGGGCGATCCCGGAGTACGGGCGCTGGTGCTGACCGGCGAGGGCGGGACCTTCTGCGCGGGTGCGGACATCTCCACGCTCCGGGGCTCGCCCGCCGAGGCGCAGTCGCTGGCCGTGGCGGCCGAGGAGGCGCTGGCCGCCTTCCCCAAGCCGACGCTCGCCGCGGTGCGCGGCCACTGCGTGGGCGGCGGGTCCCAGCTCGCGGCGGCCTGCGATCTGCGGCTGGCGGAGGAGGGCGCGCTGTTCGGGGTGACCCCGGCGAAGCTCGGGATCGTGTACCCGGCGTCGTCCACCCGCCGGCTGGTGTCGCTGGTGGGACCGGCCGCCGCCAAGTACCTGTTGTTCACGGCCGAGCTGATCGACACCCGGCGGGCACTGCGCACCGGACTCGTGGACGAGGTGCTGCCCGAGGGTGAACTGGACAAGCGGGTCGCCGAGCTGACCCGGATCCTGGTGTCCCGCTCCCAGCTCACCCAGGCCGCCGCCAAGGAGTTCGCGAACGGCCGCACCGGCCGCGAGGCGCACTGGGCGGAGCAGGCGCACGGCAACGGCGACACCGCCGAGGGCGTCAGCGCGTTCCTGGAGCGCAGGCAGCCGCGCTTCACCTGGACTACGACACGATGAAGCGACTCCTCCTGCGCAGCGCCTCGACCAGGTGCTCCGGGGCCTTCAGCGGGGATCCGGCGTCGTAGGGAGGCTGCGGGTCGTACTCGGTGGCCAGCTGGACCGCCTGGGCGTGTTCGTCGCCGGCGATCCGGCCGAGCAGGGTGAGGCCCATGTCGATGCCGGCGGAGACGCCGGCGGCGGTGACGTACTTGCCGTCGAACACCACCCGCTGCTGCGCCGGTTCGGCGCCGAACCGCTTCAGCTGGTCGAGCGCCAGCCAGTGCGAGGTGGCGCGGCGGCCGTCGAGGAGACCGGCGGCGGCGAGCAGCAGGGAGCCCGTGCACACCGAGGTCGTCCAGGTGCTGGTGGCGTCGACGGCGCGCAGCCAGTCCAGCAGGGGCCGGTGATCCATCAGCGCGCTCTGGCCGGGACCGCCCGGCACCACCACGACGTCGGGGCTCGTCACCTCGGCCAGCGACTTGTCGGCGACGATCCCGAGCGCACCGGTGTCCGTGCGGACCGGGCCGGTGTTCTCGGCGACGAACACGGTCTCCGCGTCGGGGGTCCGGGCGAGGATCTCGTACGGTCCGACGGCGTCGAGGGCGGTGAAGCGGTCGTAGACGACGATGGCGATCTGCATGGGTGTGTCCCTTCAGGGAGTGGTGGTGGGGCGGAACCGGCGCCGGTACTCGGCCGGTGCCGTGCCGAGGGCCTTGGCGAACGCGCGCCGCATGGCCTCGGGAGTGCCGTAGCCGCTCGCGCGGGAGATCTCCTCCACGCCGTCGGACGTGTCCTCAAGGAGGCGGCGGGCGTGTTCGAGGCGGACGCGGTCGACGTAGCGTCCGGGTGTCATGCCGGTCTCCTCCCGGAAGGCGCGGGCGAAGTGACGCGGCGAGAGCCGGGCCCGGGCGGCGAGCGACTCGACGGTGAGGTCGCCGGCGGGGTGCTCGGTGATCCAGCGCTGCACCTCGCGCAGGGGCTCGCGCTGCGCGGTCTGGGCGGCGAGCTGGGCGCTGAACTGCGCCTGGTTCCCGGGCCGGCGCAGGAAGACGACCAGGTGCCGGGCGACGGCGAGCGCGACGTCCCGGTCCAGGTCCTCCTCGACGAGGGCCAGGGCGAGGTCGATGCCGGAGGTCACGCCCGCCGAGGTGGAGACCTGTCCGTCGCGGACGTAGATCGGCTCGGGATCCACCGTCAGGGCCGGGTGGTCGCGGGCGAGCTTGTCGCAGTAGGCCCAGTGGGTCGTCGCCCGGCGCCCGTCGAGCAGACCGGCGGCGGCCAGCAGGATCGCACCGGTGCACACGGAGACGAGGCGCCGCGCGCGCGGGCCGTGCGTGCGCAGCCACTCGGTCAGCCGCGGATCGGGGCTGCGGGTGCCCCGGCCGCCCGGGACCAGCAGGGTGTCCGGGTCGGCCGCCTCCGTGAGCGCCTCGTCCGGTACGAGGGCCAGCCCGCTGGAGGTGCGCACCGGGCCGCCGTCCAGTGAGGCCGTGCGGATGCGGTACGTCCCGGGGGTGTGCTGCTCGGCGCCGTTGAACACCTCGAGGGGGCCGGTGACGTCGAGACTCTGGACGCCGTCGAAGAGGACGATGAGGAGGGTGCGCTGCGGCATGTCTCCGATTCTTCGGGGCCCGGCGCGTGGCCGCAATGACGGGTACCCCACCTTTTCTGCCATGAGGCACGGGCCGGGCCAGTGGGCCCGGCGCCCCGCCACGTGCCGCCCTGAGCCCCGGTTGTCGGTGCCACCTGCCACAATTGCCGCGCAACCTCAGTGGAGAAGGCGGTACGGGATCGTGACGACACCCCTCGTAGGGTCCATCGAAGGCAGGATCGCCGAGGAACTCGGCGTACGGGAGCGGCAGGTGAAGGCCGCGGTGGAGCTGCTCGACGGCGGTTCGACGGTGCCCTTCATCGCCCGCTACCGCAAGGAAGCGACCGAGATGCTCGACGACGCGCAGCTGCGCACGCTCGAGGAGCGGCTGCGCTATCTGCGGGAGCTGGAGGAGCGGCGGACCGCGATCCTGGAGTCGGTGCGCGAGCAGGGCAAGCTCACCGAGGAGCTGGAGGCACAGATCCGGGGCGCCGAGACCAAGGCGCGACTGGAGGACATCTACCTCCCCTACAAGCCGAAGCGGCGCACCAAGGCGCAGATCGCCCGCGAGGCGGGTCTTGAGCCGCTCGCCGAGGGACTGCTGGGCGATCCGACGGTCGAGCCGGCGGCCGCGGCCGCCGCGTTCGTGGACGCCGACAAGGGCGTCGCCGATCCGCAGGCGGCGCTGGAGGGCGCGCGGGCGATCCTGACCGAGCGGTTCTCGGAGGACGCCGACCTGATCGGCGAGGTGCGCGAGCGCATGTGGGTGCGCGGGCGGCTGGCCGCCAAGGTGCGCGACGGCAAGGAGGAGGCGGGCGCCAAGTTCGCCGACTACTTCGACTTCGCCGAGCCGTTCACCGAGCTGCCCTCCCACCGCATCCTGGCGATGCTGCGCGGCGAGAAGGAGGAGGTCCTGGACCTCGTCCTGGAGCCGGAGGAGCCCGCTGATTCCTCATCGGTTCCTTCCTCGTACGAGGGGATCATCGCCCACCGCTTCGGGATCGCGGACCGCGGCCGCCCCGCCGACAAGTGGCTGACGGACACGGTCCGCTGGGCCTGGCGCACCCGGATCCTGGTGCACCTCGGCATCGACCTGCGCCTCAGGCTGCGCACGGCCGCCGAGGACGAGGCGGTGAACGTGTTCGCGGCGAACCTGAGGGATCTGCTGCTGGCCGCCCCGGCCGGCACGCGCGCGACCCTGGGCCTGGACCCCGGCTTCCGTACGGGCGTGAAGGTCGCCGTGGTCGACGCCACCGGCAAGGCCGTCGCCACGGACGTGATCTACCCGCACGTCCCGGCCAACAAGTGGGACGAGGCGATCGCCAAGCTGGCGCGGCTGGCGAAGGAGCACGCGGTCGACCTGGTCGCGATCGGCAACGGCACGGCGTCCCGGGAGACGGACAAGCTCGCCGTCGAACTCATCGCCAGGCACCCGGAGTTGAAGCTCACCAAGGTGATGGTGTCCGAGGCGGGCGCGTCCGTGTACTCGGCGTCGCAGTACGCCTCGCAGGAGCTGCCCGGTATGGACGTCTCGCTGCGCGGCGCGGTCTCCATCGCCCGCCGGCTCCAGGACCCGCTGGCCGAGCTGGTGAAGATCGACCCGAAGTCGATCGGTGTCGGCCAGTACCAGCACGACCTGTCCGAGATGAAGCTGTCCCGCTCACTGGACGCGGTCGTCGAGGACTGTGTGAACGGCGTCGGCGTGGACGTCAACACCGCGTCCGTGCCGCTGCTGTCGCGGGTGTCCGGCATCTCCTCCGGTCTCGCCGAGAACATCGTGGCGCACCGGGACCAGAACGGGCCGTTCGCCTCCCGCTCCGAGCTGAAGAAGGTGGCCCGGCTCGGCCCGAAGGCGTACGAGCAGTGCGCGGGCTTCCTGCGCATCCGCGGCGGCACCGACCCGCTGGACGCCTCCAGCGTGCACCCGGAGGCGTACCCGGTGGTGCGGCGCATGGTGAAGACCTCGGGCCAGGAGGTCGCCTCCCTCATCGGCAACACCGGTGTACTGCGCTCCCTGCGGCCCGCGGACTTCGTGGACGACACCTTCGGTCTGCCGACCGTCTCCGACATCCTCAAGGAGCTGGAGAAGCCGGGGCGCGACCCGCGGCCCGCCTTCAAGACGGCCACCTTCAAGGAGGGCGTGGAGAAGATCTCCGACCTGTCCGCCGGGATGGTGCTGGAGGGCGTGGTCACGAATGTGGCGGCCTTCGGTGCGTTCGTGGACATCGGTGTCCACCAGGACGGTCTCGTGCACGTCTCGGCGATGTCGAAGACGTTCGTGAAGGACCCGCGGGACGTGGCCAAGCCCGGTGACATCGTCAAGGTGAAGGTCCTCGACGTGGACATCCCGCGCAAGCGGATCGCGCTGACGCTGCGGCTGGACGACGAGGCCGCACCGCAGGGGCAGGGCGGCAGGCAGCAGCGGGGCGGCGGTGGCAGGCCGCCGCAGCAGCGGCAGGGGCAGGGCGGCGGCCAGGGTCAGGGGCAGGGCCAGGGCGGCGGCCAGGGCCAGCGGCAGAGCCAGGGCGGCGGCCAGGGCCAGCGGCAGGGCCGCGGCGGTGACCGGGGCGGGCGTCAGGCGCCCGCGCCGGCCAACAGCGCGATGGCGGACGCACTGCGGCGGGCCGGGCTGCTGAACCCGAAGGACGGACGGCGCTGAGCCACCGGGGCCGGGGGCGTGCCGCACACCGCGCACGTCCCCGCCCCGCCCGGCATCACAGGGCCGGCACACCGACGACACACGGCATGCCCCGGGACGTCTCAGCACGAGCGAGACCACCCGGGCCGAGCTGGGCGACGGCACCCTCCGGGCGCGGGCCGTCACTTCGTTGCACACGATCAGGACCGTGAACCACCGGGCGTGCGGACGGAACAGCCGTCGGCGCAGGGGCGGGCGGGTCCGCCCCTTGCACGGGCCGACCGTGGACACGCCCGATCACGCCGGTACGACCCGGCCGGGGCCGGTCAGCGTTCCGTGACCTTGCCGGCGGCCACCTCCAGACGGCGGTTCACCCGGACCGCGTCCAGCATGCGCCGGTCGTGGGTGACCAGCAGGAGGGTGCCCTCGTAGGAGTCGAGGGCCCCTTCCAGTTGCTCGATGGCGGGCAGGTCCAGATGGTTCGTCGGCTCGTCGAGGACGAGCAGGTTCACGCCCCGGCCCTGGAGCAGTGCGAGCGCGGCGCGGGTGCGTTCGCCCGGGGAGAGGGTCGCGGCAGGGCGCAGGACGTGGTCTGCCTTCAGGCCGAACTTGGCGAGCAGCGTGCGGACCTCGGCCGGCTCGGTGTCGGGGACGGCGGCGCCGAACGCGTCGAACAGGGACTCGGTTCCATGGAACAGCTTGCGGGCCTGGTCCACCTCACCGACCAGGACACCCGAGCCGAGCGCGGCCTGCCCGGAGTCGAGCGGGACACGGCCCAGCAGCGCGCCGAGCAGGGTCGACTTGCCGGCGCCGTTGGCTCCGGTGACCGCGACCCGGTCCGCCCAGTCGATCTGCAGTGACACCGGGCCGAAGGTGAACTCGCCGCGCCGCACCTCGGCGTCCCGCAGGGTCGCCACGACCGCTCCGGAGCGCGGGGCGGCCGCGATCTCCATGCGCAGCTCCCACTCCTTGCGCGGCTCCTCCACCACGTCCAGCCGCTCGATCATGCGCTGGGTCTGCCGGGCCTTGGCGGCCTGCTTCTCGCTGGCCTCGCTGCGGAACTTGCGGCCGATCTTGTCGTTGTCGTTGCCCGCCTTGCGCCGGGCGTTCTTCACGCCCTTGTCCATCCACGACCGTTGCATCTGGGCGCGGTCCTGGAGGGCGGCCTTCTTGTCGGCGTACTCCTCGTACTCCTCGCGGGCATGCCGGCGGGCCACGCCCCGCTCCTCCAGATAGGCCTCGTAGCCGCCTCCGTAGAGGTTGATCTGCCGCTGGGCGAGGTCGAGTTCGAGGACCTTGGTGACCGTGCGGGTGAGGAACTCGCGGTCGTGGCTGACGACCACCGTGCCCGCGCGCAGGCCGGTGACGAACCGCTCCAGGCGCTCCAGGCCGTCCAGGTCCAGGTCGTTGGTGGGCTCGTCCAGGAGGAAGACGTCGTAGCGGGAGAGCAGGAGGGAGGCGAGGCCGGCGCGGGCCGCCTGACCGCCGGACAGGGAGGTCATCGGCTGGTCCAGGTCCACGGCCAGGCCGAGGGAGTCGGCGACCTCCTCGGCGCGCTCCTCCAGGTCGGCGCCGCCGAGGTTCAGCCAGCGCTCCAGGCTGGTCGCGTACGCGTCGTCGGCGCCGGGCGCACCGTCGACCAGCGCCTGGGTGGCCTCGTCCATCACACGCTGCGCCTCGGCGACACCGGTACGGCGGGCCAGGAACTCCCGGACCGTCTCCCCCGGCCGGCGCTCCGGCTCCTGGGGCAGGTGGCCGACCGTCGCGGTGGGCGGGGACAGCCGCAGCTCGCCCTGCTCGGGCGCGGTCAGTCCGGCGAGCAGGCGCAGCAGGGTGGACTTGCCCGCGCCGTTGGCGCCGACCAGCCCGATCACATCGCCGGGCGCGACGACGAGGTCGAGCCCGGAGAAGAGGGAGCGGTCGCCGTGCCCGGCGGCGAGATTCTTGGCGACGAGGGTGGCAGTCATCAGGAGCCGATCCTAATGTCCCGGACGGGTGGCGTTCAGCGGGGCTTCCCGCCGTCCGGGGGCCGGCCCGGCCCTCACCTCCCCATCGGCTCCACCAACACGCTCCCCGAGGTCCTGGCCACCACGAACGACTCCCCCTTCACCGCCTTCGGGTCCAGCGGGATGCGGTGTCGGCCGGGCTCCAGGATGCCGTCGAAGACCTCCTGGGTGTGGGTGCGGTAGAGCCGGTCGAGGCGGTACGCGGTGATGCGGACCCGGCACGGGGAGGTCACCTCGATGCCGGCGGCGCCGTCGGCGGCGACCAGGTCGGTCAGGCGGCGCTGCGGGAGGGGGCTGCGGTCCAGGGCGTGCTCGATCTGCGCGACGAGCAGCGGGATGATCGGGGCCAGGCCGTCCACATAGACGACCTCCACCCCGGCACGCTCGAACGCGTGCCGCACGGCGGCCCGTTCGGCCTCGGCCACCGCGCGTCCGAAGGCGACGGCGCCGTAGCCGCGCAGTTCCTCGGCGGGGACGGCACGGGCGTCCTGGGTGATGTCGGCTCCTATCCCGATGGTGCGCAGCGCGGCGGCGAGTCGGGCGAGGCCGGCGACCCGCGCGCCGATCAGCAGCACCCGGCGGCGGGGCGCGGGCGGGCCGTCGGCGTCCTCGATCAGGGCGGCGAGGGCGGCGCGGTACTCGGGGCCGGCGAAGCGGAACGGCCCGATGCCGTGGTAGCCGTTGCGTTCCAGGTCGGCGTGCTCGTCGGTCTGCCAGGCGAAGTCCCGCCAGATGTAGTCGTCACCGTCGCGCTCGATCACGGCGGTGACCGCGCCGCAGGCCAGGTCCGCGCACTCGGGACAGCCGTAGATCACGAACCGGCCGTCCGGGAGCGGCGGTTCGGCCTCCAGCAGCAGGCTGCGCACCTGCTCGGTGAAGATGGCCGGTGGGACGTCGGAGGCGAGCGGGGAGACGGCGTCCAGGTCGGAGAGCTGGAACAGCAGCGGACGTCCGTCCACGACGAAGTCCACGAAGTCGCGGTGGATCTGGTAGCCGCCGTCGGCCAGAACACCGCCGGCGCGCATCGCCGGTGCCAGACCGAAGGTCGCGTATGCGGCAGACATGCTGTGAGTATCCCCACATCGGGACGGATGTGAGCGCGGCATGACATATTCCGTTAGCGTCCTCGCGTGGAACGCGAGTCGGGTGACGAAGTGATCGTGGTCGGCAGCGGGATCGCCGGGCTGACGACGGCCGTGATGCTGGCCGAGTCGGGCCGCCGGGTACGGGTGTGGGCCCGGGAGCCCGCCGAGCGCACGACCTCGGCGGTCGCCGGAGGGCTGTGGTGGCCGTACCGGATCGAGCCCGAGCCTCTGGTCGGTGCGTGGGCGCTGGAGTCCCTGGGCGTGTACGAGGAGCTGGCCTGCCGCCCCGAGGAGACGGGCGTACGCCTGGTCGAGGGCGTACACCGGGGGATGCGTCTGGACGAGCAGGGTGCGTGGGCGGGCCGGGTGCCGGGGCTGCGGGCGGTGGCCGACGGGCTGGCGGCGCGGCTGCCGCTGATCGACATGCCGGTCCATCTGGCCTGGCTGCGGGAGCGGTTCGCGAAGGCGGGAGGCTCGGTGGAGGTGCGCGAGGTGACGGAGCTTGCCGCCGTGCCCGCCGGTGCGGTGGTCAACTGCACGGGGCTGGGGGCGCGTTCGCTGGTGCCCGATCCCGCGGTGCGTCCGGTGCGCGGGCAGCTGGTCGTGGTGGAGAACCCGGGGATCACGACGTGGTTCACGTCCGTCGGCCACGGCTCCGCATCGTCGACCTACTTCTTCCCGCAGCCGGGCGGGCTGCTCCTGGGCGGTACGGCGGAGGAGGACTCCTGGTCGCCGGCGCCGGATCCCGCGACCGCCGCGGCGATCGTCGCGCGCTGCGCGGCCGTCCGGCCCGAGATCGCCGGGGCGCGGGTGCTGGCGCACCGCGTGGGGCTCAGGCCCGCCCGGGACGCCGTACGGCTGGAACGGGAGGCGCTGCCGGACGGGCGGGTGCTGGTGCACAACTACGGGCACGGCGGAGCCGGGATCACGGTGGCCTGGGGCTGCGCCCGGGAGGCGGCCGGGCTGGCCGGAGCCTGAGCCGGAGGGGCGCACCGGTGGTGAGCGGGCGCCCCCGCCAAGGGACGGCCGCTCACCGACCGGGCCGGGAAGGACTGCTGCCCGAGTGATCAGCTCGCGGGCACGTGCCGGGCGGTGTGCGGGGCGCGCACGCCGTCCAGGGTGCGCGGTGCGGGAGCGGCGGACGCGCTGCCGGAGGTGGCCAGGGCGAACGCCGTCGTGCCGCCGACCAGCGGCACCCGGGCCGTCGTACGGGACAGGTCCAGGGTGAGGGCCGGCTGGGTGGACGGCGGGTCGATGAGGTCCCTGTCCGTGCCGGCGACGATGAGCGCCAGGCGATGCCCCTTGGGGACGACGTGGTCGGTGGCCGCCAGGTCGACGGTCATGGTGTACGCCTTGCCCGGGGTGAGCGGGACGCCCTTGCCGAGGGAGGCGTAGTGGCCGAGGTCGGCCCAGCCGCGACTGAAGACGGTGTAGTCGGTCCTGGCCGTCTTCGCCTCGGTCGCCTTGAAGCAGGCGCTGTCCCCGGTCGTGCTCGCGCCCCAGCAGGTGCGCCGGGCGAGCGTGGTGATGCCCTCGGCGCCGTCGGCGTACTCGCGGATGGTGTCCGGGCCGAGGTCCACCAGGACGGCGGACAGGTGGGCCGAGGAGGTGGTCGGGGTGGCGGTCACGGTCACACGGGCGGAGCCGGACAGGCGCAGGTCGCGGGTGAGCGGCGCCGTGATGAAGCCGGCCTTCTCGGGTGTGGGCGTGGTGAGGTGGGCGGCCCAGTCGGTCTCGCTCAGCCTCGGGTCGTCGGTGAAGGTCTCGGTGCCGGTGGCCGGACGCAGGCCGAGGGTGCCGACGCCGGGCCGGGTGCCGGGGGCCGGGCGGAGCGTGGTGGTGCGGGTGCCGTGCGGCGGCCACACCGTCGAGGTGACCCACTGGTCGGGGTGGCGCTCGATGTCGGCCATGGGTTCGCGGTCGATGCCGTTGTCGTAGCCGAGGAGTTCGTGGTCGAACCAGCGGTGCAGGGTGTCGACCCAGGCGCCGCGCCGGAAGTCGAAGGGGTCGACGTGCCCGGTCTGGGAGAGCCAGATCTTGCGCCCGACACCGTGCTTCGCCAGGGCGTCCCACCACTGGCCGAAGTGCTTGGTGCGCACGTTGAGGTCCTGCATGCCGTGCACGAGGAACACGCTGGCCCGCACCTTGGCCGCGGACCGGACGTAGTTCCGCTCGGTCCACAGCGGCGTCCAGTCCCCGCTGCGCGGGCTGCCGTCGGCGAGCTTCTTCTGCACGGCCGCGCAGTGGGCCTGCGCGCCCTCGCTCTCGACGAGACCGGCCAGGTCGTCGGGGCCGCCGTCGTACAGCGGGGCGCCCTGGGCGAAGTAGTAGTCGTACCAGGAGGAGATGCCGCTGATCGGGACGATCGTCTTCAGGCCCTTGACGCCGGTGGCCGCGACGCCGTTGGCGATCGTGGCGTCCCAGCTCTTGCCGATCATGCCGGTCGTGCCGTTGGTCCAGCCCGCCCTGACGGTCCTCGTGCCCGTCCGGGTCGTGTACGCCTTGGCGCGGCCGTTCAGCCAGTCGACGACCGCCTTCGCGGACCGGA
Source organism: Streptomyces sp. NPDC005728 (assembly GCF_040630895.1). Classification (NCBI taxonomy): domain Bacteria; kingdom Bacillati; phylum Actinomycetota; class Actinomycetes; order Kitasatosporales; family Streptomycetaceae; genus Streptomyces; species Streptomyces sp. NPDC005728. Next base: position 106,889 of record NZ_JBEXYL010000013.1, on the reverse strand, counting down.
TGTCGGAGCGGCCGCCGACGTCGACACAGCCGTCGGAGCGGTCGGTGCCCGCCAGGTCGACTCCGACGAAGGCGTAGCCGCGGGGCACGAAGTAGTTGTCGTAGAACAGCGGCATCTGGACGACGCGGCCGTGCGCGTCGTACGTCTTGAGCTGGCTCTCGTTGCCGCGTCCGCAGCAGGAGTAGTAGGGGCTGGCGTCCATGATGACCGGCACCTTGCGGCCCTGGCGGGCCGGTTCGGCGGGCCGGACGATGTCGGCCGCGACGCGGTCCTTCTTCCCGTCGCGGTCCTCGTCGAGGCCCGTGTCCACCCAGACGGCCTCACGGATGGCGTGGGCGTACGAGTAGACGGGCCTGCTCTCTCGGGGTGGTGCCGCCTGTGCGGCGGCGGGAGTGAGGAAGGCGGCCAGCAGGGCTGTGACGGCCGCGGTCGCGAGCGTTCTCCAGATCGTGAAGCGCGTGCGCATCGGGGTGCGTGTCGGCATGCGCGGACGGTACTCCTGTCAACTCCCGTGCAGAAGAGGGCGACTGACGGCGCGCCGGACTCATGTCGGCCGAATGGCGATCGTGTGACAGCAGGGGCCATGGACAGGTCAGGGGCCACAGCGACTGAATAGGCTCCGACCAGACTTCCTGTCCCGACGACTTGGAGCTGACGTGCACCGCAGAATCATCGCGCCGGGCGCACTCGCGGCCGCCTCCCTGCTGCTGGCGATCCCGGCATCGGCCGCGAGCTTCGCCCCCGGCGCGCCGGGCATCGGCGACCCCTACTACCCGTACTACGGCAACGGCGGCTACGACGTCTCGCACTACGACCTGAGGCTGCAGTACCAGCCGAAGACGGACGAGTTGCAGGGCACCGCGACCATCCTGGCGAGGACCACGCAGGATCTGTCCAGCTTCGACCTGGACTTCCTGCTGGACGTGAGCGAGGTGCGGGTCAACGGCGCCAAGGCGTCCTTCGCGACGTCCGGCCAGCACGAACTGGTCGTCACCCCGAAGACGCCGCTGGCCAAGGGCACGCCGGTCACCGTCGTCGTCCGCTACAGCGGGGTGCCGTCGGCGAAGAGCGCCTACGGCTTCTCCACCTGGCACCGCACGCCGGACGGCGCGGTGGCCGCGGACGAGCCCGAGGCCGCCTGGTGGTGGTTCCCGAGCAACGACCACCCGAGCGACAAGGCCACCTACGACGTGTCGGTGGCCGTCCCGGACGGTACCCAGGCCATCTCCAACGGCACACTGCAGTCGACCAGTTCGAAGCTGGGCTGGACCCGCTACAACTGGCGGCAGAACAAGCCGCAGGCGACGTATCTGGCCACGCTCGCCCTCGGCAGGTTCGACATCACGACCAGCACCTCCGACGGCGGGGTGCCGATCGTCAACGCCTACAGCAAGGACCTCGGCGACAACGACGGTGCCGCGCGGGCGAGCGTGGAGCGCACCGGGGAGCTGGTGGACTGGCTGAGCGGCTACTTCGGGCCGTATCCGTTCAGCTCGGCCGGCGGGTACGTGCCGAACACCACGACCGGTTACGCGCTGGAGACGCAGACCCGCGTCTACTACAGCCCGAAGCAGTTCGCGAGCGGCTCGAACACCTCGGTGGTCGTGCACGAGCTGGCCCACCAGTGGTACGGCGACGACGTGTCGCTGAAGGGCTGGAAGGACATCTGGATCAACGAGGGCTTCGCCCGGTACGCGCAGTGGCTGTGGTCCGAGCACGAGGGCGAGGGCACCACCCAGGAACTCGCCGACTACGTGTACGCCTCGCACCCGGCCGACGACGCGTTCTGGACGGTCGAGCCGGGTGACCCGGGGCCTGACGACCAGTTCGACATCGCCGTCTACGACCGGGGCGCCCTCGCCGTCCAGGCCCTGCGCAACGAGATCGGCGACGACGCGTTCTTCGCCCTCCTGAAGGGCTGGCCGAAGGAGCACGCGTACGGCAACGCGTCCGTGGCCGACTTCCAGAGGTACGCCGAGCAGGTGTCCGGCAAGCCGCTGGCCGCGCTGTTCGACACCTGGCTGTTCCAGCCGTCGAAGCCGGCCGCGGCCGCCGCACGCACGGCGTCCCTCGTGAAGACGGGTACGGCGGCGGTCGCACAGCCGAAGTCGTGGAAGAAGATCGAGGCGACGAACGACGTGCACGGGCACTGACGCCCGGGCGCCTCACGGTCTCGGCTCGGCCGCCCGCTCGAGCAGTTCGTCCCGGCCCATCGCCTCCGCGCGGGTGGCCGGGACCGTGCAGGCGTACGCCCCGGCGACCGCTCCGTAGAGGGCGCACCGCAGGGGCGGCTCGCCGCTGAGGCGGCCGTAGAGGAACGCGGCGGCGAAGGCGTCGCCCGCGCCGTTGGAGTCGACCACCGGCGCGGGCGGGGCCACGGCCGGTATCCGGGTCAGCTCGCCGTCGGCCAGCAGATACGCGCCCTCGGCGCCCGCGGTGACGACGACGGCCTCGGCCCGGCCGCGCTCGGCGATGCGTCGCATGGTCCGCTCGGGGTCGGTCAGCGCGGCCGCGGAGAGGAAGACGACGTCCGCCGCGAGCGCGAACGGCTCGTGGTACGGATTCTCGCCGTCCCAGTCGTGCAGATCGGTGGAGAGAGGTACGCCCGTCCCGGTCAGCACCGGCAGGGCGTGGGCGCAGGGCTGGGTGATGGTGACATGGACGTGCTGGCTCGCCGCGGCCAGCGTGCGCACGGTCTCCTCGGGGAAACGGTCCCCGGCGTGGGCGCGGCTGGTGTCGTACAGGGACAGCCGCCGGCCGTCCGGCCCTACCAGGTTCACCGCCCGCTTGGTCCCGGCGGGCTGCGGGAGCGTGGTGAGGCCGATGCCCCGCTCCCGGTGCAGGGCGCGGACCAGCTCGCCCTCGGGATCGTCGCCGAGCAGGTCGAGATGGTGGGTGCGCAGGCCGAGCGCGGCAAGGCCCAGGGCGACGAAGTCACCGGTCTGTCCGGCGCGGGTGCGGATCCCGGAGTCGATCATGTAGCTGTCGGCGTACGGCAGCGGCAGTTCGGGGACGTACACGATCGTGTCCACCCCGGCTCCGCCCAGCACCAGAACGTCGTGAGCACCTGCCTGTGCGGTCATCCCGCGCCCTCCCCGTGGTCGTGCACCGCCACCATGATCCCGCGCTTCACCGGTCGTAAACCCCCGATGTCGTTGCAGACACGGGCGATCACCTCGACACCCTTGACCGACGGAACGGTGGCGCCACCCGGGACACAGTGATCTCCGACATGACGCCACCGTAGGCGATGCCACCGACAGTGGCGCTGGGCTGCTACGTCGTCATCGCGACAGGTCGGCCAGTTCCTTGTCGGTCTCGCGGGACACCCGGCGGCGGACGCCGAACCAGCCCGCGACCAGCAGCAGGGCGATCACCGGGATGAGCAGCAGGGTCCTGCGGCCGACCTCCGGGTCGTTCCACATCATGCCGAGGCAGACCAGCAGGAAGACGATCGTGGCGATCTCGGTGACGGGGCTGAACTTCAGCTGGAAGTGCGGCCGGGTCACCAGGCCCGCGCGGGCGCGGCGGACGAAGACCAGGTGGCAGACCATGATGATCACCCAGGTGCTGATGATGCCGAGGGAGGCGACGTTCAGCACGATCTCGAAGGCCTGGCTGGGCATCAGATAGTTCAGGCCGACGCCGAGCACGCAGACCGCGCAGGTCAGCAGGATGCCGCCGTAGGGGACCTGGCTGCGGTTCATCCGGGCGGTGAACTTCGGCGCGGAGCCCGCCATGGCCATGGAGCGCAGGATGCGGCCGGTGGAGTACAGGCCGGAGTTGAGCGAGGACATGGCGGCGGTCAGCACGACCAGGTTCATGACGTCGCCGGCCGCCGGTATGCCGATCTTCGACAGGACCGTGACGAACGGGCTCTGGTCGGCGGAGTACACCGAGCCGGGCAGCAGAAGGGCGAGCAGCACGACCGAGCCGACGTAGAACAGGCCCACACGCCACATGATCGAGTTCACCGCGCGCGGGACGACCTTCTCCGGCTCGGCGGTCTCGCCAGCGGCGACGCCGACCAGTTCGAGGGCGGCGTACGCGAAGATCACGCCCTGCATGACGAGGACGACCGGCATCAGGCCGTGCGGGAAGACACCGCCGTGGTCGGTGACGACGCTCAGGCCGGGCTTCTGGCCGCCGACCTCGTGCTGGGTGGCGAGCAGGAAGATGCCGACGAACATGAAGCTCACCAGGGTGGCGACCTTGATGATCGCGAACCAGAACTCCATCTCGCCGAAGATCTTCACCGAGATCAGGTTCACGGCGAGGACCACCGCGAGGGCGATCAGCGCCAGCACCCACTGCGGGATGGCCGTGAACATGCTCCAGTAATGCGTGTAGAGCGCGATCGCGGTGATGTCGGCGATGCCGGTGGTCGACCAGTTCAGGAAATACATCCAGCCGGCGACGTAGGCGCCCTTCTCGCCGAGGAACTCGCGCGCGTACGACACGAAGGAGCCGGACGACGGGCGGTACAGGACCAGCTCGCCGAGTGCCCGGACGACGAAGAAGGCGAAGACGCCGCAGACCAGGTAGGCCAGGGCGAGCGCCGGGCCCGCGTTGTGCAGGCGGCCGCCGGCGCCCAGGAAGAGGCCGGTGCCGATGGCGCCGCCGATGGCGATCATGTTGACGTGGCGGGCCTTGAGGTCCTTGCTGTAGCCGGCGTCGCCCGCGTCCGCGGGCGTCTGGGTCGCCTGCGTAGGGGCGGCGGCCTGGGCCGATTCCACGGCTTCGTTGCTCACGGGGGGTTCCACTTCCTGGTGCGCCCGGGCCTCGTGGGCCGGGTGTCCGTACAAGTTCGGCCCGCACCACCCTGGTGAGTCGCGGTACAGACCAAGGCAGCAGCTTCCCAGAGGGATCACCCGATACACGGTGTCCCATGTCACAGAGCGTTGCTTCTCACACGGTCCATGCGGGATCCATGTGGGGTCCACGTGGCGTTCACCCGAGGTTTCACACTCTTGGTGAGACAGCGATACTGCTGCACATGACGACCGATGCCGAGGAGCCCACCCTCACCATCGACGAGCTGGCCGCCCGGGCCGGCGTCACGGTCCGCACCGTCCGCTTCTACGGCAGCAAGGGGCTTCTCCCGCCGCCGGTGATCGGTCCGCGCCGGGTGGGCCGCTACGGCCCCGGGCACGTGGCGCGGCTGGCCCTGATCGAGGAGTTGCAGCAGCAGGGCATGACGCTCGCGGCGATCGAGCGGTACCTCGGGCAGCTGCCGCCGGACCTCACCCCGCACGACCTGGCGATCCACCGCGCGGTGGTCGCGTCATGGGCGCCGGACCTGAGGGAGACGGTGTCGCGCGGGGAGCTGGAGCGGCGGGCGGGACGGCCGCTCGCCGCCGAGGACATCGAGCGGCTGACGGCGATGAGCGTCGTCCTCCCGGAGGAGGAGGACACGTTCCGCGTCGACTCCGGGCTGCTCCGGCTCGGAGTCCGGCTGCTCGACGTACCGCTGTCGCAGGATGCGATCCTCGCGGCGCGCAAGGTGCTCATCGAGCACTCGCGCGCCGCGGCCCATGAGCTGGCTCAGCTCTTCCGTGGCGAGGTGGCGGAGCGTGACGCCCGGGATGTGAAGTCCCTGTCGGCGCACATGCACCCGCTGGTCGTGCAGGCACTGCTGACGACGTTCCAGCGGTCCCTGCGGGAAGAGCTGAGCGAGTGGCTCACGGGGTCAGGCGCGGGCTGAGTCGCTGAAGCGCTCCCCCTTCTCCGCCTTCTCCACGAGCAGCGCGGGCGGGGTGAAGCGCTCGCCGTAGCTGTCGGCGAGTTCACGCGCGCGTGCCACGAATCCGGGCAGGCCACCTTCGTAGCCGTTGATGTACTGGAGCACACCGCCGGTCCAGCCCGGGAAGCCGATGCCGAAGACGGAGCCGATGTTGGCGTCGGCGACCGAGGTCAGCACGCCCTCTTCGACGAGCCGTACGGTGTCGAGCGCCTCGGCGAAGAGCATCCGCTCCTGCATGTCCCGGAACGGGATCTCGCACCCGGCCTTCGTGAAGTGCTCGCGCAGGCCCGGCCACAGCCCGGCCCGCTTGCCGTCCTCCGTGTACTCGTAGAAGCCGGCTCCGCCGCTGCGGCCGGGGCGGCCGAATTCGTCGACCATGCGGTCGATGACCGCCTCCGCGGGGTGCGCGGACCAGGTGCCGCCCGCCTCCTCGACCGCCTTCTTCGACTCGTTGCGGATCTTGCGCGGGAGGGTCAGGGTCAGCTCGTCCATGAGGGAGAGCACCTTGGCCGGGTAGCCGGCCTGGGCGGCTGCCTGCTCCACGGAAGCGGGCTCGATGCCCTCGCCGACCATGGCGACGCCCTCGTTGATGAAGTGGCCGATCACCCGGGAGGTGAAGAAGCCGCGCGAGTCGTTGACGACGATCGGCGTCTTGTTGATCTGCCGGACCAGGTCGAAGGCGCGCGCGAGGGCCTCGTCGCCGGTCCGCTCGCCCTTGATGATCTCCACCAGCGGCATCTTGTCGACCGGCGAGAAGAAGTGCAGTCCGATGAAGTCGGCCTGGCGCTCCACGCCCTCGGCGAGGGCGGTGATGGGCAGGGTGGAGGTGTTGGAGCACAGCAGCGCGTCCGGCGCGACGACGGCCTCGATCTCCTGGAAGACCTTGTGCTTGAGCGACGTGTCCTCGAACACGGCCTCGATCACGGCGTCGCAGCCCGCGAGGTCGGCCGCCTCGGCGGTGGGGGTGATGCGGGCGAGCAGCGCGTCCGCCTTCTCCTGGCTGGTACGGCCCTTGGCGACGGCCTTGGCGCACAGCTTCTCGGAGTAGCCCTTGCCCTTGGCGGCCGCTTCCGCGGAGACGTCCTTCAGGACGACGTCGATGCCCGCGCGGGCGCACGAGTAGGCGATGCCCGCGCCCATCATGCCGGCGCCGAGGACGGCGACCTTGCGGACCTTGCGGGGCTCGATGCCCTGGGGACGGTTCGCACCCGAGTTGACGGCCTGGAGGTCGAAGAAGAACGCCTGGATCATGTTCTTCGAGGTCTGCCCGGCGGCCAGCTCCACGAAGTAGCGGGCCTCGATGACCTGGGCGGTCTCGAAGTCGACCTGGGAGCCCTCGACGGCCGCGGCGAGGATGTTGCGCGGGGCCGGGTAGGGCGCGCCGCCCGTCTGCTTGCGCAGGGTGGCCGGGAAGGCGGGCAGGTTGGCGGCGAACTTGGGGTTGGCGGGCGTTCCGCCGGGGATCCTGTAGCCCGGCTTGTCCCAGGGCTGCTGCGACTCGGGGTTGGCGTCGACGAAGGCGCGGGCCTTGGCGAGCAGTTCCTCGGGCGTGGCGGCGACCTCGTGGACGAGGCCGTTCTCCTGCGCGCGCCGCGCGCTGTACTGCGTGCCCTGGAGGAGCACCTTCAGCAGGGCGTCCGCGATGCCGAGCAGGCGTACGGTGCGGACGACTCCGCCGCCGCCGGGGAGCAGGCCGAGGGTGACCTCGGGGCAGCCGATCTTGGTGCCGGAGGTGTCGAGGGCTACCCGGTGGTGGCAGGCGAGGGCCAGCTCGAAACCGCCGCCCAGCGCGGCGCCGTTGATCGCGGCGACGACCGGCTTGCCGAGGGTCTCGATGCGGCGCAGGTTGCGCTTGATGGCGAGGCCGCCGTCGAGGAGGTCCTGCGCGGTCTCGGGCGTGACCCGGATCAGGTCGCGCAGGTCACCGCCGGCGAAGAAGGTCTTCTTGGCGGAGGTGAAGATGATGCCGCGGATCGACTCCTGCTCGGCCTCCAGGCGGTCGGTGATCGCGGCGAGGGAGTCGCGGAACGCCTGGTTCATGGTGTTCGCGGACTGGTTGGGGTCGTCGAGGACGAGGGTGACGACACCGGTGTCGTCCTGCTCCCAGCGGATGGTGGTGCTCTCGGTCATGACAGTCGTCTCCGTTGAAGTCTCTGAAGTCTCGTGGTTCCGCGGGGAGTTCAGATGCGCTCGACGATGGTGGCGATGCCCATGCCACCGCCGACGCAGAGGGTGGCGAGGCCGTACCGCTTGTCCTGGCGCTCCAGTTCGTCCACGAGCGAGCCGAGGATCATCGCGCCGGTCGCACCCAGCGGGTGGCCGAGGGCGATGGCGCCGCCGTTGACGTTGACCTTGTCCAGGGACAGCCCCATGTCCTTCACGAAGCGCAGCACGACCGCGGCGAACGCCTCGTTGATCTCGACCAGGTCGATGTCGTCGATGGTCAGCCCGGCCTTGGCGAGCGCCTTGCGGGTGGCGGGCGCGGGCCCGGTGAGCATGATGGTCGGCTCGGAGCCGGAGACCGCGGCGGAGACGATCCGCGCGCGGGGGGTGAGGCCGTAGCGCTCGCCGACCTCCTCGGAGCCGATCGCGACCAGCGAGGCGCCGTCCACGATGCCGGAGGAGTTGCCCGCGTGGTGGACGTGGTCGATCTTCTCCACCCAGTGGTACTTCTGCAGCGCGACGGCGTCGAAGCCGCCCAGCTCGCCGATGTCCGCGAACGACGCCTTGAGCTTCGCCAGCGAGTCCGCCGTGGTGCCGGGGCGCATGTGCTCGTCGTGGTCCAGCACGACCAGGCCGCTGCGGTCCTTCACGGGGACGACGGAGCGCTCGAAGCGGCCCTCCTTCCAGGCGGTCGCGGCGCGCTCCTGGGACAGCGCCGCGTACTCGTCGACGTCGCGCCGGGAGAAGCCCTCGATGGTGGCGATGAGGTCGGCGCCGATGCCCTGCGGCACGAAGTTGACGGCCAGGTTGGTCATCGGGTCGTTGAACCAGGCGCCGCCGTCCGAGGCCATCGGCACGCGCGACATGGACTCCACGCCACCGGCCAGCACCAGGTCCTCCCAGCCCGAGCGGACCTTCATGGCGGCCAGGTTGACGGCCTCCAGGCCCGAGGCACAGAAGCGGTTCTCCTGGACGCCCGCGACCGTGTCCGGCAGTCCGGCGGCGATCGCGGCGATCCGGGCGATGTCGGAGCCCTGGTCGCCGACCGGGCCGACGACGCCGAGGACGATGTCGTCGATCGCGGCCGGGTCGAGGCTCGGGAAGCGGTCGCGGATCTCGTGGATGAGGCCGACGACCAGGTCGATGGGCTTCGTGCCGTGCAGGGCGCCGTTCGCCTTGCCGCGACCGCGCGGGGTGCGGATCGCGTCGTACACGTACGCTTCGGTGCTCACTGGAGTGCCTTTCGGGAGGGTGGGCCGAGCCGAGGTCGGTCGCCGAGGGCGGAGGGGTCGTCGGGCGGGCGGAGTCAGTCGCCTTCTGTGACGAGATCGTCGTCCGCGAGGTCGTCGTTCACGAGGTCAGGTATGCCCCAGTCCCGCGCCACCGTCCCGGTGTCGGCGCCCGGCCGGGCGGGGCCGGTGCGGACGGTGGTGGGGGTCGCGGAGAAGCGCGGGGCGGGGGCCGGCTGGGTGATGCCGCCGTGGTCGGTGAAGGTGCCGCGGGCGGCCAGGTGTGGGTGGTGCGGGGCCTCGCCGAGGGAGAGCACGGGGGCCACGCAGGCGTCGGAGCCCTCGAAGAGCGCGGTCCACTCGTCGCGGGTGCGGGACTTGAAACGGGCGGCGACACGTTCGCGCAGCTCGCCCCACCGCGTCCAGTCCTTGCGGGCCGGGACCAGGTCGTCCAGGCCGATCAGGTGCAGGAACTCCTCGTAGAACCGCGCCTCCAGGGCACCGACCGCCATGTACCCGCCGTCCGCGGTCTCGTAGGTGCCGTAGTAGGGGCAGCCGCCGTCCAGGAGGTTGGCGCCGCGCCGGTCCTGCCAGCCGCCGGCGGCCATCATGCCGTGGATCATGGCGGACAGGTGCGCGGTGCCGTCCACGATGGCCGCGTCCACGACCTGTCCGGTGCCGGTCGCGCGCGCGTGGTGCAGGGCGGCGAGGACGCCGACGACCAGGTAGAGGGAGCCGCCCGCGTAGTCGCCGAGCAGGTTGGCGGGGACGGCCGGGGGCTCGTCCGGGCGGCCGATCATGCCGAGGGTGCCGGTGAGGGCGATGTACGCCACGTCGTGCCCGGCGCGGTCGGCGAGGGGGCCTTCCTGGCCCCAGCCGGTCATCCGGCCGTAGACCAGCCGGGGGTTGCGGGCGTGGCAGGCGGCGGGGCCGACGCCGAGCCGCTCGGCCACGCCGGGACGGTAGCCCTCGATGAGGACGTCGGCCCGCTCGGCGAGGTCCAGGACGCGCGCGGGGCCCTCGGGCGCCTTGAGGTCGACGATCACCGAGCGCTTGTTGCGGTTCGTCACGTCGTACGCCGGGTCGATCCCGAGGCCCGGGCCGCCCGGGCGGTCCACCCGTACCACGTCGGCGCCCAGGTCGGCGAGGAGCATGGCGGCGAACGGGCCCGGACCGATGCCGGCCAGCTCCACCACGCGCACACCGCCGAGCGGGCCGTTCCCCGGCCTCTCCGGCGTCCCTGCCGTCGTCATCCCGCCCTGCCCCCAAGCCCATGTGACACAACTGATGTAACACCAGTGATGCTAAGAACACGTTCCACCCGGCACAAGACCTGAACGAGCAAGCGCTTAGCCAAGTGCCCGGGGAGCCGGTCCGCCCGTGAACCTGACGGTTACGCCTGCGCACCCCTCACGCTAGCCTCGGCCACCGACAGCGGCGCGGGCTGCACGAGCAAGGGGTGTCATGAGCAGGCTGAAGACGACGGACCGTCCCTACGACGTCGTGCTCTTCGGAGCCACCGGCTTCGTCGGCACGCTCACCGCGGAGTACCTCGCCGCCCACGCCCCCGAGGACCTGCGCTGGGCGATCGCGGGCCGCGACGAGAAAAGGCTGGAGCAGCTGCGCGAGCGGCTCCCCGGCGGTTCCGGTGTCGGGGTGCTCCGCGCCGACGTGCGGGAACCGGCCACCCTGCGGGCGCTCGCCGAGCACGCGCGCGTGGTGGCCACGACCGTGGGGCCGTACGTCACCTACGGCGAGAAACTCGTCGCCGCCTGCGCGGACGCCGGCACCGACTACCTCGACCTCACCGGCGAGCCCGAGTTCGTGGACCGGATGTACGTCCGGCACGACGCACGCGCGCGGGAGACCGGCGCCCGCCTCGTGCACGCCTGCGGCTTCGACTCCGTGCCGCATGACCTGGGCGTCTACTTCACGGTCCGGCAGCTGCCGGAGGGGGTGCCACTGACCGTGGACGGGTTCGTGACCGCCGACGCCGCCTTCTCCGGCGGCACGCTGGCCTCGGCGCTGAACCAGTTCGCGCGCGCCCGGCAGCTGGTGGCCGCGGCCCGCGAACGCGGCCGGTACGAGCCGCGCCTGATGGAGCGCCGGGTGGCGGCACCGGCGGGCGTGCCGCGGTTCGCGAAGGAGGTCGGCGCCTGGGCACTGCCGCTGCCGACCATCGACCCACAGGTCGTGTGCCGCTCGGCGAGGGCCCTGGACCGGTACGGACCCGACTTCCGCTACCGGCACTACGCGGCGGTCCGGCACCTGCCGGTCGCGGCGGGCGGCGCCGCAGCCGTCGGCGCGCTCGCGGTGGCCGCCCAACTGCCGCCCGCCCGGCGCTGGTTGTCGGACCGGCTGCGGCCCGGGGACGGACCGGGCCCGGAGAAGCGCGCGAAGAGCTGGTTCCGGGTGCGCTTCGTCGGCGAGGGCGGCGGCCGGCGCGTGTTCACCGAGGTCGCGGGCGGCGACCCGGGCTACGACGAGACGGCGAAGATGTTCGCCGAGGCGGCCCTCAGCCTGGCCTTCGACGAGCTGCCGCCGACCGCCGGACAGGTCACCCCGGCCGCCGCGATGGGCGACGCGCTGACCGAGCGGCTGCGCGCGGCGGGGATCACCTTCCGGGTGGCGGCGGAGCGCTAGGCGGCACGGCGAGGACCAGGGCGGCCCGCTCGGCCGGCGTACTCCCGCGCCCTGCCGCCCTTCTCTGCCCTTTGAGACTTTCCGAGCCGCTGAGGAGCAGTCGCCTGCGGCCCTGCGCCCGAAGTTTCACCGGGATCTTCAATGAGACGCTGGAGGCTCAGGCCGAAGGAGGCGGAACAGAAGTGAAGTTCGTACTCGAAGTGACCGTGGACGAGGGTGCGTCGGCGGCGGACCGGGCCGGCGAGCTGGGGCGGATCCTGCGCTACTGGGGCGGCAACCTCCGCCACTACGCCCTCGGACCCGGCGACGGCGCCGCCGTCCACGACTCGCGGTATCAGGAGGTCGGTGCCTGGCGCATCGACGCCTCCTGAAGCGCCCGCCGGCACAGCGCGTCCGCCCGGCGGGTGGTCTCCGGCAGACGGTAGGCGGGCGTCAGGGCCAGGGTGTGTGCCAGGGCGTTGTCGAGGCTCACCCGGTGGCCGACGGAGACGAAGACCGGCTTGACGCCGTCCCGGGTGCGCAGGGCGCGGCCGACCTCCTCGGTACCGGCGAGGAGTGGTGCGGCACTGCCCCGCGCGGGCCCGGGGTCGTCGTACGTGAACGTGAACGGGTTCTTGGCGACGCCGATGGTGGGCAGGTCCGTGAGCACGCCGAGGTGGCTGGCGAGGCCGAAGCGGCGCGGGTGGGCGAGGCCGTAGCCGTCGCACACGACCAGGCCCGGCGCGCAGGGCAGGGCGTCCAGGGCGGCCCGCACGGTCGGGATCTCACGGAAGGCGAGCAGCCCGGGCACGTACGGGAAGGAGATCCGGCCGACGGCCGTCGCCTGCGCGACGACATCCAGGGTGGCCGCGTCCAGGACGACGGCGGCCGCGGCGACGAGGTCGCGGTCGTCGTCGTAGGCGACGTCGACGCCCGTGACATGTCCCGTCCCCGGCGGCGGCCCCGGCTCGTCGAGCACCACCCGCCCGCGCAGCCGGTCCTGGACGGCGCGGGCCTCATCCTCGGTCGCGGGCCAGCCCGCGGGTACGCCTACGGTCGTCATGATGGCCAAGACTGTACGGCCCGCCCACGCCCCGACGGGGCCCGGGGGTAGGCTCGCGATCATGTTCGTACTGGAGCTGTCCTACACCGCCCCGCTCGACGCCGTGGACGCCGTGATTCCGGCGCATGTGGCCTGGCTCGACGAGCAGTACGAGAAGGGCTTCTTCCTCGCCTCCGGGCGCAAGAACCCCCGCGACGGCGGGGTCATCCTGGCCGTCGCAAAGGACCGCGCCCGCATCGAGGAGATAGCCGCGGGAGACCCGTTCGTCGCCGCCGGGGTGTGCACCTACCGCATCACCGAGTTCCTGGCCACGAAGACGGCCCCCGAGCTGGAACGCCACCGGCAGACACTGGGCTGAGCCCGGGGACTCAGCCCTACCTTGCGTCCAGCGCGCGCTGCAGCTCCGCCTTGTTCATGTGCGAACGGCCCTCGACGCCGCGCTGCCTGGCCTCGTTGTACAACTGGTCGTAGGTCGGCCCCTGGGAGCCGCTGTGCGACCGCCGGCCGCCGCGCTCACCGGACGACATGTCCTCGATCGAGCTGCGGCTCGCGGTCCTGGACTCGCCGGCGCGGGCGCGTTCCTTGTTCACGGTCCGCGCGGCGATCTCCTCGGCGCGATCGGCGCTCTCGCCCCGGTCCTGCGCGCTCTTCTTGATGTGCTCGTACTGGCGCTCACGCTTGGAGCTGGAACCGGCGGGCATGATCGCTCCCTTCGTCGCTTTCACGGCAGGCGACGAGTACCCGCGTTCCGGGACCCTACGTCAGCGTTCCAGCCGGGCCACCCGCCCCTGCTCCCCGGCCGCCCAGCAGCTCAGGTCCCAGGTGCAGTCCATGGTGTCGTACGAGCCGGTGTCGATGGTCCGCCAGGTGCGGCCGCCGTCGTTGGTCAGGTCGGTGCCGGTGGGGCCGACGGCGAGCGCGGCGCTGCGGCTGTGCGGGAGCCAGGCGGCGCCGGAGCGGTAGGCGGGCGGCGGGGTGGCGACGGGGCGCCAGGTACGGCCGCCGTCGGAGGTGACGGCGGCGGCCTGCGGCGACGACTGGTCGGGGCGGTAGTCGCCGCCGACCGCGAGGCCGTGGGTGCGGTCGCGGAAGGCGAGCGCGAAGACGCCCTTGGCCGCATCGCCCGCGGGGACGGGCGTGTCGGCGGCCGTCCAGGTCCGTCCGCGGTCGGCGGAGTGCAGCACGCGCGCGTGCGCGCCGCCGCCGGTCGCCAGCCAGACGTCCTTCGGCCCGGAGGTGACCAGGCACTGGCCGCTCGCGGCGAAACCGGCCTCGCCGTCCAGGGCCGCCGGCATGCCGTCGGCGGGCAGCACCCGCCAGGAGCGGCCGCCGTCGCTGGTGGACAGGATGCGGAACCGGCCGTCGACGGGGTCGCTCATGGCGAGGCCGTGCCGGCGGTCGAAGAAGGCGAGGCAGTCGTAGAAGGCCTTCGGGTCGCCGTTGCGGAAGGACTCCGTCCAGGTCGCTCCGCCGTCGTCGGTGCGGTAGACCCGGGAGGCCTCGCCCTCCCCGATGGCCAGGACCACCGCGCGTCGCGCGTCGAACGCCTCGACATCGCGGAACTGCAGGTCGGCCGCGCCGGCCGGAGAGACGTTCCGCCAGCTCGCCCCGCCGTCGGTGGTGCGCAGCACGGTGCCCGCCGTACCGGCCAGCCAGGCGGTGTCGCGGTCGACGGCGGACAGGCCGCGGAAGCGGACCTGCGGGGCGCCGCTGTCCTTCGCCTCCCAGTGCGCGGTCTCCCTGCCCAGCGGACCTGCCTCGGCTGCCGGGACCGTCAGCGCGGCGAGGGCTGCCCCGCACGCCACCCCCGCCGCCACCAGCCGGCCCGCCCGTCCCCTGCGTCGCGTGCTCCCCAAGCGCCTCATGGCGGGCGAAGCTAGCCCACCGGCCCGCCGCCGTCCAGAGCGCCTCACGGCAGCCCGCCCGCGCCGAACGCGGTGACCGAGGTCACTCGTTCCCGGTGTGCACGGATCGGCCGATTCCTGCGTCTCTTCCAGTGCCAGGCCTCACCCGCCCGGAAGTTCGTTCAGCCGTCACGAGGGAGCAAGGCGTTGTCCACCGTCATCGAGCAGCCCGTAGAGGCCCGCCTCGTCGCCGCCGCACCGCGCATGCCGAGCATTCCCGCCACGCTGCGCTACGACCGGAGCGACCCGTTCGCCGTCCGCATGACCTTCCCGGCCCCGGCCACCCTGGAGGGTGTCGAGGTCTGCTGGACCTTCTCCCGCGAACTGCTCGCGGCCGGGCTGCACGGCCCGGAGGGCCACGGGGACGTCCGTGTACGGCCGTACGGCTACGACCGCACCGTCCTGGAGTTCCACGCGCCCGAGGGCACCGCGATCGTGCACGTGCGCTCCGGCGAGATACGGCGGTTCCTGGAGGCGACCGGCGACCTGGTGCCCGTCGGCCTGGAGCACCTCCAGCTGGACCTCGATCACGACCTGGCCGAACTGATGCGGGACGCCTGCTGAGCGCGTTCCCTGCGCGCGCGTGAACAGCGGCGTGTTCCCTACGCGCGCGTGAACAGCGCGTTCAGCTCGCCGTAGTCGTACCCGCCGGCCAGCCCCCCGTACGTCCCCTCCCGCAGCAGCTCCCGCGCGGCGCGGCGGACCAGGGCGTGGGCGGCCTGGGCGAGGCCCGAGCCCGCGCTGATCCGGGCGACGCCGAGCGCGGCCAGCTCGGCGACCGCCGGCGCTCCGGGGCCCACCATCACGTTGAGGGGCCCGTCGATGCCCGCGACGAGCGCCTTGACCGTCTCCGGGTCGACGGCCCCGGGGACGAAGACGCCGTCGGCGCCCGCGGCCAGGAAGGCCGCGGCCCGCTCCAGGGTGAGGTCCACTCCCGCGGCACCCCGCAGGAAGGTGTCGATCCGGGCGTTGACGAACAGCGGCACGCCGGCCTCCTCGGCGGCCGCACGAGCCGCGGCGATCCTCTGCGCCTGCTCGGCGACCGGCCGCAGCGGCTCACCGCCCGCCTCGTGGCGGGCGTCCTCGATGTTGACGCCGACCGCGCCCGCGGCGATCACCGCTCGGACGGTGTCGGCGACCCCGTCGGCGTCCGCGGCGTAGCCGCCCTCGATGTCGGCGCTGACCGGAACCCGTACGGCGGCCACGATGCGGGCGACGGCCGCCAGCGCGCGGTCACGCTCCAGCCGGTCGCCGTCGGCGGTGCCGAGCGCCCAGGCGAGCCCGGCGCTGGTGGTCGCGACGGCGGGAGCGCCCGCCTCCGCGACGACGGCGGCGCTCACCGGGTCCCAGGCGTTCGGCAGGACCAGCGGACGGCCGGGCACGTGCAGTGCACGGAAGGCGAGGGCGGGGTCCGTGAGCGGGTGCTGAGGCTTCATGCGGGCAAGTCAAACAGGGCCGGCGGGGCGGAGGCTGGCAGAAATCCGACAGGAGCGTCGGCCGGCCCGGTGGCGGAATTTATTCGCGTTGACATGCCTCCCGGCCCCTTCGTACGGTGTACAAGGTTCTGTTGCCGTCGATTGGAGAAGGACGTTGCTCGTCTGAGGTCCTGAGACACCGCGTTCACACCGGTGAGGTGTGCGTGGCGTTCGACCTCGGCGTTCGAGCCGTCCTCAGGCACAGGCCTTTTTTGTGCCCCAGGCCCTTCGGTTTCCGCCTCGCGGTGTCTCACACGCGCCCGCCAGACCGCACCCAGCAACCGCGAGGCCCTCATGTCAACTTCCCCCAGGTCGTCCCTCACCTGCACGTCCCTGTCCTTCGCCTGGCCCGACGGCACCGCCGTCTTCGACGCTCTCGACATCGCCTTCGGCCCCGGCAGGACCGGGCTCGTCGGCGTCAACGGATCGGGGAAATCAACCCTGCTGAAGCTGCTCGCCGGTGAACTCGGCCCCGCCGACGGCACCGTCAAGGTGACCGGCGAGGTCGGGTACCTGCCGCAGAACGTCACGCTCGACACCACGCTCCGCGTCGACGAGACCCTCGGCATCGCCGCGCGGCGCGCCGCCCTGCACGCCATCGAGGCGGGCGACGCCGCCGAGGAGCACTTCGAGACCGTCGGCGACGACTGGGACGTCGAGGAGCGCGCCCTGGTCACCCTCGGCGAACTCGGTCTCGGCCACATCGGCCTGGACCGCACCGTCGGCGAGGTGTCCGGCGGCGAGTCGGTGCTGCTGCGCCTGGCCGCACTGCTGCTGCGCCGCCCGGACATCCTGCTCCTGGACGAACCCACCAACAACCTGGACCTGTACGCACGCCGCCGGCTGTACGCGGCGGTCGCGGCCTGGCCGGGCGTGCTCGTGGTCGTCAGCCACGACCGCGAACTCCTGGACCTGGTCGACCAGATCGCCGAGCTGCGCTCCGGCGACGTCGCCTGGTACGGCGGCAACTTCTCGGCCTACGAGGAGGCCCTCGCCGTGGAGCAGGAGGCGGCCGAGCGGATGGTGCGCGTGGCCGAGGCGGACGTGCGCAAGCAGAAGCGCGAACTCGCCGACGCCCAGGTCAAGCTCGCCCGTCGCAAGCGGTACGGACAGAAGATGTTCGAGCAGAAGCGCGAGCCGAAGATCGTCATGGGCGCGCGCAGACGAGCCGCACAGGAGTCCGCGGGCAAGCACCGCATCATGCACGAGGAACGGCTCGCCGAGGCCAGGGACCGGCTCGACGACGCCGTCGACGCCGTACGGGACGACGACGAGATCCGCGTCGACCTGCCGTACACGGCCGTACCGCCGGGCCGGCAGGTGCTCACCCTGGAGAACCTGGAGCTGGCCTACGGGACGCGCGTCGAGGGGATCCTCGATCTGCGCGGCCCGGAGCGGATCGCCCTCGTCGGACGCAACGGCGCGGGCAAGACGACTCTGCTGCGGACCGTCGCCGGTCAGCTGGCAGCGGTGTCCGGCGAGGCGATGACACACGTCCCGCTGCGGTTCCTGCCGCAGCGCCTGGACGTGCTGGACGACGAGCTGACGGTCGCCGAGAACGTGGCCCGGTACGCGCCCGGCGCCACCAACAACCGGATCCGGGCACGCCTGGCCCGCTTCCTGTTCCGGGGCGCGCGGGCCGACCAGCGAGCGGCGACGCTCTCCGGCGGCGAGCGTTTCCGGGCGGCCCTGGCGGCGCTGATGCTCGCCGACCCCGCGCCCCAGCTGCTCCTGCTGGACGAACCGACCAACAACCTCGACATGGCGAGCGTCCGGCAGCTGACCACGGCCCTGGAGTCGTACG
Organism: Streptomyces sp. NPDC005728; assembly: GCF_040630895.1. Taxonomy (NCBI): domain Bacteria; kingdom Bacillati; phylum Actinomycetota; class Actinomycetes; order Kitasatosporales; family Streptomycetaceae; genus Streptomyces; species Streptomyces sp. NPDC005728. The sequence continues at coordinate 88,886 of NZ_JBEXYL010000013.1, read as the reverse complement.
AAGGGGCCCTGCTCGTCGCCAGCCACGACCTGCCGTTCCTGGAGTCGATCGGCATCACCCGGTGGCTGCTGATGGAGGAAGGAGAGCTGAAGGAGACCACACCCGGGACGCTCGGGCATCCGGGCTAGCCGGGGCGGCCGGGGCCGGGGCGACCCGGCCGGGCCTGCCCCCGCCCGGGGTCTCAGGAGGGGCACAGCCTGACAACGGGGCGCGGCGAGGGTTTTGTCCTGGCCCCGGAGCCCTGCATGATGGCGGACCGGCGCCGCATCACGGGCGCCGGAACCGCACCACCGATACGAAAGGCCCGTCGTGCCCAGCAAGAAGGCCCTCGTCCGCCGCCCCGGCCCGCGCCTCGCCGAAGGCCTGGTGACGCACATCGAGCGGGAGAAGGTCGACGTGGACCTCGCCGTGGAACAGTGGGAGGCGTACGTCGAGGCCCTCCGCGCGCACGGCTGGAAGACGGTCGAGGTCGACCCGGAGGACGACTGCCCGGACTCGGTGTTCGTCGAGGACACCGTCGTCATGTACAAGAACGTGGCGTTGATCACCCGGCCGGGCGCCGAGTCCCGGCGTGCCGAGACCGCCGGTGTCGAGGAGGCCGTGGCCCGGCTCGGCTGTTCGGTGAACTGGATCTGGGAGCCGGGCACCCTGGACGGCGGTGACGTCCTGAAGGTCGGCGACACCGTCTACGTCGGCCGGGGCGGGCGCACCAACGCGGCCGGCGTGCAGCAGCTGCGGGCCGCGTTCGAGCCGCTCGGCGCACGGGTGGTGGCCGTACCGGTGAGCAAGGTGCTGCACCTGAAGTCGGCGGTCACCGCGCTGCCGGACGGGACGGTTCTCGGGCACATCCCGATGGTGGACCGGCCGTCGCTGTTCCCGGGCTTCCTGTCGGTGCCCGAGGAGTCCGGCGCGCACGTGGTGCTGCTCGGCGGCCACAAGCTGCTCATGGCGGCGAGCGCCCCGAAGACGGCGGAGCTGCTGACCGACCTCGGATACGAGGTCGTCACGGTGGACATCAGCGAGTTCGAGAAGCTCGAGGGCTGTGTGACCTGCCTCTCGGTACGGCTGCGGGAGCTGTACGCCTGAACGGGTGATCACCCGCCTCCAACAGCCCCGGGAACTGCGGGTTCCGGGGCTCTTCGGCATGCCCTCGAATGGCTGTGCCAGGGGTGCTGATCAGCGATCTTTACAGCGAACTTAACCTACGGCTTCGTAACCTACGGATTCGTAGCCTACGATCTCGTAGGTTTCCGGCACCGCTCGCCGGACCGTCCCCCTTCTCGCCCCCTTTGTTCGGCGTCCCCCTGGAGTTCCCGTGACGATCACCTCCCCTCACCTCGGCAGCCCGTCCGTGTGGACCGACGCGCGGCTGCTGTACGCGCTGGAGGAAGTGGTCGAGAAGGAACTGAACCGGCATCTGAAGGTCGCCAAGGACTGGATGCCGCACGAGTACGTGCCCTGGAGCGACGGCCGTAACTTCCCCGGCCTGTTCGAGGACGGCGAGGCCTGGGACAAGGAACACTCCAAGGTGACGGAGATCGGCCGCATCGCCCTCGTCGTCAACCTCCTGACCGAGGACAACCTCCCCAGCTACCACCACGAGATCGCCTCGCTGTTCGGCCGCGACGGCGCGTGGGGCACCTGGGTGCACCGCTGGACGGCCGAGGAGGGCCGGCACGGCATCGTGATGCGGGACTACCTGCTCACCTCGCGCGCGGTGGACCCGGACAAGCTGGAGCAGTTCCGCATGTCCCACATGAGCGAGGGCTTCGAGTCGGACAACCGGCACTCGATGCTGCACTCGATCGCCTACGTCGCCTTCCAGGAGCTGGCGACCCGCATCTCGCACCGCAACACCGGACACCAGTCCGGCGACCCGGTCTGCGACCGCATGCTGGCGCGCATCGCGACCGACGAGAACCTGCACATGGTCTTCTACCGCAACCTTCTGAAGGCCGCCTTCGAACTCGCCCCCGACCTGACCATGCAGGCGGTCCGGGACGTCGTGGTCAACTTCCGCATGCCCGGCCACGGCATCCCCGGCTTCGAGCGGGCCGCCGCGCAGATGGCGATCGGCGAGGTCTACAACCTGCGCATCCACCACGACGACGTCCTCGAGCCCGTGCAGCGCTTCCTGAAGATCATGGAGATCGACGGCCTCGGCCCGGAGGGCCTGCAGGCACAGGAAGAACTCGGCCTCTTCATGGGCGGCCTGGACGCGGAGGCCTCCAAGTTCGACGAGCGGCTGGCAGCGCGCAAGGCGCGGATGGCGGCGCGAGCGGGGAACTGAACAGGTACCGGGCAAGCAGCTGAACGGGGGCCGGGCATGCAGCTGAACGCGGACGAGGGGCGAGTGCTCCTGCCGTTTCCGCAGGTCGCCCGAGGCGGGTGTCAGTGGGAGGTGCGGCGCAGAGCCAGACGCTCCTTCTCGGACAGACCGCCCCAGACGCCGAAGCGTTCGTCGTTCTCCAGCGCGTAGTCGAGGCAGGCGGGGCGCATCTCGCACATGGCGCAGATGCGCTTCGCCTCGCGCACCGAGCTGCCGGGCTCGGGAAAGAAGAAGTCCGCCCCGGTCTGCGCGCACAGGGCCTGGGCCTGCCAGGCGGTGTCGGCCGGGATGATCGTTTCGATGTGCATGACCAGGATCGTGCCGCGCGGCGAAAAACGTTCGATCAACGCCGGATCAACGGCGCGGCCGCACCCCGGACCGCCCGCCCGCCGACGCTCCGCCGGAGCCCTGGGCCGCCCCGATCATGCTCCGCGTGCCGACGCGCGCGCACGGCGGCGCGCGGGAGCAGAGAGAAAACGGGAGCAGGGTGAAGACCCCGAGAACCCGGCGCGGCGCCCGGGGGGAGCGGGGGCGTCGGCCGGGCGCGCGGTGGCGCTCCGGCAGCGATTGTCAGTGGGCGGTGCCAGACTCGGCAGTGCAGAGGACGGGACCCTTCCAAACCCCCTTCAAGGAGGGCGAAGATGCTCACCACCCGTTTCGTGAACGGCGCTCCGAACTGGATCGACGTCGGCACCCCCGACCTCGACGGCGCCCTCTCCTTCTATGGCGGTCTCTTCGGCTGGCAGTTCCGGTCGGCGGGCCCGGACGCCGGCGGCTACGGCTTCTTCCAGCTGGACGGCAGGACCGTCGCCGGCGCGATGCAGACCGGCCCGGACCAGGGTCCGCCCGCCTGGACGGTGTACTTCCAGAGCGAGGACGCGCAGGCCACCGCCAAGGCGGCCGAACAGGCGCACGGCACCGTGCTGTTCCAGCCCATGGACGTGATGGGCCAGGGACACATGGCGGTCCTCGCCGACCAGGCGGGCGTGTCGTTCGGTATCTGGCAGCCCGGGCAGACCAAGGGCGTGGACGTGGCGAACGAACCGGGCGCGCTGTGCTGGGTCGAGCTGTACACGCCGGACATCGCGGCGGCCGCCGCCTTCTACCGGAAGGTCCTGGACCTGGAGACCTCGGCCATGCCGTTCCCGGGCGGCACGTACACGTGCGTCAATCCGGGCGGTGCCGGGGAGGACGCGATGTTCGGCGGGATGGTCCCGCTGGCCGACGAACCGACGGAGGCGGAGGCCGGCCCGTACTGGCTGCCGTACTTCGAGGTCGAGGACACCGATGCCGTGGTCGAGAAGGCACAGCAGCTGGGCGGCACGGTGCGCATGCCGGCGACGAGCATGGAGGGCGTCGGCCGCATGGCCAAGCTCGCCGACCCGTACGGCGTCCGCTTCGCGGTGATCAAGAGCGAGCCGCCGCAGGGCTGAGGCGTCAACCGGCGGCGGGATCCCCGGGGCCTGTCCGGCGGGTCCTGCCGGACGGGTCCTAGGCGGAGGCGCGCCGGATCAGGGTCGTCGGCAGGATGACACTGGAGACGGTGGTGTCCGCGGGGTCCGCGAGGTCCGCGCCGCGTCCCCGGCCGGCCTGACCGCGCAGCAGGAGACGGGCCATCAGCCGGCCCATCTCCTCGATGTCCTGACGGACGGTGGTCAGGGGCGGGTCGGCCTCCTCGGCGACGGGCAGCACGTCGTCGAAGCCGATCACCGCCACGTCCTCGGGCACTCGCCGGCCCCGCTCGCGCAGCACGCGCAGGGCGCCGAGCGCGGTGAGGTCGTTGGCCGCGAACACCGCGTCCACGTCCGGGCAGCGGTCGAGCAGTTCACGCATCGCGCGTTCGCCGCCGCCCGGGGTGAAGTCGCTCTCCACGACGAGCCGGGGGTCCGTATCGCCCACGACGTCCCGGTAGCCGTCGAGCCGGTCCACCGCCGACGTCTGGTCCAGCGCGCCGGTGATGTGCGCGATCCGGGTCCGTCCGAGGTCCACGAGATGGCGTACGGCCGCACGGGCGCCGCCCCGGTTGTCGCTGTCGACGTACACCGGACCCGGGCTGCCGTCGCTCCAGTCGGGGCGGCCGCCGAACACGGTGGGCACACCCGCGCTCCGGATCAGGCCGGGCAGCGGGTCGTCGAGGTGGAGGGAGAAGACGAGCGCGCCGTCGACGTGCCCTCCGGCGAGATAGCGGGCCACCCGCGCATGGTCGGCGCGACCCTCGGTCAGCAGCAGCACGAGCTGGTTGTCATGGGCCGTCAGTTCCTTGCTGATGCCACGCAGTTGGAGCGCGAAGAAGGGGTCGGCGAAGACCCTGGCCTCGGGCTCGGCGATGACGACGGCGACGGCGTCGTGCCGCTTGGTGACCAGGCTGCGCGCGGCCTGGTTGGGCACGTACCCGAGTTCCTCGACCGCCTGCCGGACCCGTGCGACCAGGGACTCCCTGACTCCGTCCCCGCCGTTGACGACCCGCGACACGGTGGCCCGGGACACCCCGGCCCGCGCGGCCACGGCCTCCAGCGTGGGACGCGACACTGCCTCGGTCACTTCGGGACACTCCTCATCGGCGGCTGGCGCTCAGGATAACCGCGGTGCGCAGCGGCCGGAGGGACCGGAGGGGCCGGAGACAGGGTTGCCGGCACCGCTGTGTGCCAGGGCACGGGCCTTCAGGGCACGGACCTCAGGAGGTCTCCTCCCGCCGGGCCCGGCTCGGCTGGACCCGTTTCGGCTCGCCCGGCATCTTCGGGTACTCCGGCGGGTACGGCAGGTCGCCCAGGCCGTGGTCGTGTTCGTCGCGGCGGGCCAGTTCCAGGAGGGCGTCGAGGGAGTAGGCGTGGTCGTCCATGTCGGCGTGCACGTCGCCGAGTTCGGCGAACCGGGCCGGCATGGTGGCGAGGTCGAAATCACGGGGGTGGACCTCGCCGACCTCCTCCCAGCGCAGGGGTGCGGAGACGGGGGCGTACGGACGGGGGCGTACGGAGTAGGCGGAGGCGATGGTGCGGTCGCGGGCGGTCTGGTTGTAGTCCAGGAAGATGCGCTCGCCGCGCTCCTCCTTCCACCACTTGATGGTCACTCGGTCGGGCATCCGGCGTTCCAGCTCCCGGCCGGCCGCGATCGCGGCGCGCCGCACCTGGGTGAAGGTCCAGCGCGGTTCGATGGGCACGAAGACGTGCAGGCCGCGGCCGCCGGAGGTCTTGGGCCAGCCGCGCAGGCCGCCGAACTCGTCGAGGACGGCCCGCAGTTCGTGGGCGGCGCGGACGGCGTCGTCGAAGTCCGTGCCGGGCTGCGGATCGAGGTCGATGCGGAGTTCGTCGGGGTGGTCCACGTGGGTGCGGCGCACCGGCCAGGGGTGGAAGGTGAGGGTGCCGTACTGGGCGGCCCACACCACGGCGGCCTGCTCGGTGGGGCACATCTCGTCGGCGCTGCGGCCGCTGGGGAAGGTGATGTGGGCGGTCGGGATCCAGTCGGGCATGCCCTTGGGTGCGCGTTTCTGGTAGAACCACTCGCCGTCGACGCCGTCCGGGTAGCGCTGGAGGGTGGTGGGGCGGTCACGCAGGGCGCGCAGGATGCCGGGGCCGACGGCGGCGTAGTACCGGGCGACGTCCAGCTTGGTGAATCCGCGCTCCGGGAAGAAGACCTTGTCCGGGCTGGACAGCCGTACGGTCCGTCCGGCCACGTCGAGTTCCACCGCATCACCCATGCGGCCACGGTAGGCGCACCCGGCATACCACGCATACCGGGCGGCCGCGGTGGGATGCGAGCAGAATCGGACGCATGGATCTGCCGGTGATGCCGCCCGTGAAGCCGATGCTCGCCAAGTCGGTGGCGAGGATCCCGCCGGGTATGCACTACGAGGCGAAGTGGGACGGGTTCCGGGCGATCGTGTTCCGTGACGGGGACGAGGTCGAACTGGGCAGCCGTACCGGGAAACCGCTGACCAGGTACTTTCCGGAGCTGGTGGCAGCGCTGAGGGAGCGGGTGCCCGAGCGGTGCGTGCTGGACGGGGAGATCGTGATCGCCCGGGAGGGGCGGCTGGACTTCGACGCGCTGACCGAGCGGATCCATCCGGCGGACTCGCGGGTGCGGATGCTGGCCGAGCGGACCCCGGCCTCCTTCGTCGCCTTCGATCTGCTGGCGCTGGACGACCGCGCCCAGCTCGACGTACCGCTGACCGAGCGGCGGGCCCTGCTGGAGCGGGTGCTGTCCGGGGTGCGCCCACCGGTCCATCTGGCGCCGGCGACGACCGAGGTGGAGGTGGCGCAGCGGTGGTTCGAGCAGTATGAGGGCGCCGGCCTCGACGGGGTCGTCGCCAAGCCGCTCGATCTGCACTATCTGCAGGACGAACGGGCCATGTTCAAGATCAAGCACGAGCGGACGGCGGACGTGGTCGTGGCGGGCTACCGGTTCCACAAGAGCGGACCGGTGGTGGGATCGCTGCTGCTCGGCCTCTACGACGACCGGGGTGCCCTGCAGCACGTGGGTGTGTCGGCGGCCTTCGCCATGAAACGGCGTGCCGAACTGGTCGAGGAGCTGGAGCCGCTGCGGATGGACGACGTCACCGGGCATCCGTGGGCCGCCTGGGGGGACGAGGCGGCCCATGAGACGGCCCGGCTGCCGGGGGCGCCGAGCCGCTGGTCGGGCAAGAAGGACCTGTCCTGGGTGCCGCTACGGCCGGAGCGGGTCGCGGAGGTGGCCTACGACCACATGGAGAACGGCGCCCGCTTCCGGCACACGGCCCGCTTCCGCCGCTGGCGCCCCGACCGGACACCGGAGAGCTGCACCTACGCCCAGCTGGAGGAGCCGGTGCGGTACGACCTCGCGGAGATCCTGGGCACCGGGCAGGACGGCTCCTAGGGCACCTCCACCTCGATCGGTGCCGTGTTGTCGACACGGAACGCGAAGGGGAAGTGCTCGAACTGTCCCGGGGACATGGTCCGGCTCTTGTCGAGACGGTCCTGCCAGCAGGTGTAACGGGCGGCACCCGGGGCGCCCTTGTCCGTCCGCCCGCGCTGTACACCCCTGCAGAAGTCGGGGACCTCGACGGCCGTCAGTCCCGGCGGCACGGTCAGTTCCACCACCGTCGCCTGCTCGTTGTCCTCCTCGTCGTCGAAGACGGCCCACAAACCTGCGGGACCGTTGTTGACGAAGAAGAAGTCGGCCTTGACGACGTCTCCGGGCTTGCCGCGCAGGGTCACCCCGTTGACCGCGAGGTCATGGGGATTGGCGACATCGACGGTGGTGGTCACCCCGAGGACCGGGTCGGCCGCAGCCGGCTGGACATACCGGTCGGGACGGCCGCGCTCGGTGAAGGTCAGCGTCCGGCCCGTGCCCCGGCGTGCGTCCTGCGGCGGCTCGGCGTGGCCGCGGCCGGTGCTCACGCCGTAGAAGATGCGCCCGCCCCCGGCAGCGCTGTCGACCCTCGCCGCACCGAGGTCCAGGTCGTAGGACCGGCCGGGCCGTATCGTGCCGTTCAGCCGGCAGGTCATGCTGTCGACCTGGAGAGTCTCGTCGTCCTCCGCGTACCGGCAGTTGCCGAACTCCTCGGTGAAGGAGAGGTAGCGGTCGAGGCGGACCGTCAGATAGACGGTGTCGAGCGTCCGTCCGGTGCCGTTGGTGAACCCTCCGGGCAGCCCGAACGTCGCTCCCGGCTTCGTGCTGACCTCCTCGACCGCCCGGTCGAAGCGGAGCTTGTCCTCCTCGGCGGCGACCGGGCGCGCCGTCCCCAGGACCAGCAGCAGACCGGCCACCAGGGCCGGCAGCGCTGCGCGGCCGGGCAGTTGGCCAGGGGCGCGGTTCTCTCGACGGGGCACTGACCCTCCGTACGTCGTGGAACGCCGGTGGGCCTCCCTCGCGGAACCAGGCCACCGGGCCGTGTGCTCACAGATGCGACCAAGATCGCCGCACAAAGGTTGCACGAGGGCCGTACGCAGGTTGCACGAGGCCTGTACGCAGGTTGTACGGAAGGTGCACAGGTCCAGCCGAGAGCCGACCCCTCCCCCCGCAGGTCCGATGAGCACACAATCGGTGCATACGAAGAGGGGGCATCGGTGAGGACAGGACACAGGGCGCGCACGCGGCACGCCGCGCTGACGGCGGCAGTGGTCGCCGCCACGATGACGGCCGCCCTGACTGCGGGCTGCACACGGCACGGACCCGGCGACGACGGCCGAGCCCCGTACGAGACCCCCTCGGCCGCATCCGGCTCGCTGCTCGCCGTGAAGATCGACAACGTGCCCGCGGCCCGCCCGCAGACGGGACTCGACGCGGCGGACGTCGTGTACGCGGAGCAGGTCGAGGGCGGTCTGAGCCGCCTGATGGCGGTGTACGCGAGCACCCTCCCGAAGACGGTCGGCCCGGTGCGCAGCGCCCGCGAGTCCGACCTGGAACTGCTGCGCCAGTTCGACGAGCCGACGCTGGCGTACTCCGGAGCGCAGCAGAAGCTGCTCCCGCTGATCCGCCGGGCCCCGCTGCGGGCGGAGTCGCCCGACGAGGCCGCCGGCGCCTACTACCGGAGCACCGGGAAGGCCGCTCCGCACAACCTCTATCTGCACCCCGCCCGGCTGCTGCCCACCGTGCCGGGCAGGGCCGCACTGTCCAGCGGCTTCCGCTACGGCCCCGCTCCCTCCGGCGGCACACCCGAGACGGCACGGACCGTGCGGTACCCGTCCGCGCGCTTCGCCTTCACCTGGTCGGCGCAGCGGGACGGCTGGCTGGTCTCGATGGACGGCACGCCCACGGTGACGCCCGACGGACGGCGGGTGGTGGTGGCGACGGTCGTCGTGCAGTACGTGAAGATACGCCCGTCCCGGTACCACGACGTGCTCGGCACCAACACGCCGTACACCGAGACCGTCGGCTCCGGGAGGGCCGAGGTGCTGCGGGGCGGGCGGTCCTACGACGCCACCTGGTCCCGGCCGGCCGCCACGGACGGTACGGCGTTCACGGCGGCGGACGGCGCCCGGGTGAACTTCGCCGACGGCCAGGTGTGGGTGGTGTTCGCCGGGGCCCCCTCCTGACCGGGCCGCTGTTCAGCTCTGCCGGGAGACCAGCGGCTCGGCCGGGTTGCGCAGGGCCTCGGCGGCGTCCGCGACGCGGCGGATCAGGTCGAAGAAGACGGTCTGTTCCCCGGCGGAGAGCGGGGCGAGGAAGACCTGGTTCATCCGGGCCGTGCGCACGCTCAGCTTGCGGTGGGTGAGCAGGCCCTCCTCGGTCAGGCGCAGCAGGAAGCGGCGGCCGTCCTGCGGGTCGCGCACCTTGTGCAGCAGCCCGCGGCGGTCGAGCCGGCTGATGACCTCGGCGATGGTCGACCGGTCCAGGCCCACCCGCTCCCCCACGGTCCGCTGGTCGAGGCCCGGCTCGGCGACGAGCGTGTTCAGGACCGCGAACTGCGGCGAGGTGATCTCCTCGGAGACGATGGTGTTCCACAGCAGGTGGTGCGCCTGCTGGAGCCGCCGGGCCAGGTGCCCGGGATGGGTGGCGAGGTCCACCGCGGCCATGTGCGCTCCCCAGGTCAGGTCGATCAGTCGGTGCACTGAACGATACCCGGGAGGAGGCCCACTTGTCTGCCTTCAGAAACCCTCGTCATGCCAGGTATTGACGGTTGCGTCGCCCGATGGCAGCGTGAGGGCATCTCGTCGAAATACTCAGTGCACTGATTACTACGCAGAGATGAGGCTTCACCGATGGACAAGGTGGTCGCCACGGCCCTGGATGCGGTGGCCGACGTGCCGGACGGCGCGTCCCTCGCGGTCGGCGGATTCGGGCTGAGCGGTGTGCCGAACGTACTGATCGAGGCGCTGTACGAGCGCGGGACGACCGGTCTGGGCGTCGTGTCGAACAACTGCGGCGCGAGGGAGTCCGGCCTCGCCGTGCTGCTGGCCGCCGGCCGCATCGCCCGGGTGACCGGCTCCTACATCGGCGCGAACAAGGAGTTCGCCCGCCAGTACCTGGCCGGCGAGCTGGAGGTCGAGCTGATCCCGCAGGGCACGCTGGCCGAACGGCTGCGCGCGGGCGGCGCCGGCATCCCCGCCTTCTACACCCCGGCAGGCGTCGGCACCCAGGTCGCCGAGGGCGGACTGCCCTGGCGGTACGACGGCACCGGCGGGGTCGCGCTCGCCTCGCCGCCCAAGGAGGTGCGGGAGTTCGACGGCGTGGATCACGTCCTGGAGCGGGGCATCCGCACCGACTTCGCGCTGGTCCGCGCCGCCCTGGGCGACCGGCACGGCAACCTCGTCTTCAACAGGTCCGCCCGGAACTTCAACCCCCTGGCCGCCATGGCGGGCCGGGTGACCGTCGCCGAGGTGGAACAGCTGGTGGAGCCGGGCGAGATCGACCCGGACGCGGTGCATGTTCCCGGCGTCTTCGTGCAGCGCGTGGTGGCACTGACCCCCGAGCAGGCGGCCGACAAGAAGATCGAACAGCGGACGGTGAGGTCCTGATGGCCTGGACACGCGAGGAGATGGCCGCCCGCGCGGCCCGCGAACTGAAGGACGGCCAGTACGTCAACCTCGGCATCGGTCTGCCGACGCTGATCCCGAACCATCTGCCGCCGGGCGTCGAGGTGGTCCTGGAGTCGGAGAACGGCATCCTGGGCACCGGCCCGTACCCCGCCGCCGACGCGGTCGACCCGGACCTGATCAACGCCGGCAAGGAGGCCGTCACGGTCCTGCCGGGCGCCTCCTTCTTCGACTCGGCGCTGAGCTTCGCGATGATCCGCGGCGGGCACATCGACGTGGCCGTGCTGGGCGGGATGCAGGTGTCCGCGGCCGGCGACCTGGCCAACTGGGCGGTCCCCGGCAGACTGGTCACCGGAATCGGCGGGGCGATGGACCTGGTGCACGGTGCCCGGACGGTCGTCGTCGTCATGACGCACACGGCCAAGGACGGCTCCCCGAAGATCCTGGAGCAGTGCACGCTGCCGCTCACGGGCAAGGCGTGTGTGAACCGGGTCATCACCGATCTCGGCGTGCTGGACGTCACGGATGCGGGGCTCGTCCTGGTGGAGACCGCGCCGGGCGTGACCGTCGAGAACGTCGTCGTCAGGACCGACGCCGAACTGACCATCGGGGAGAACGTGCTGTGAACCCCGTGTACCTCGTCGACGCCGCGGGCCGGGGCCTCGCCCTGGTCCTGGAACGGTAAGGAAGCATCAGGTATCCCATGGCTCTCACCCAGCAGGACATCGACCGGGAGATCGCGGCCGAGCACGCCGCGTACGAGAAGCGGGTCGCCGACGGCGCGCCCGTCGCACACCACCCCCGCCGCGACTACGCGCCCTACCGGTCCTCCCTCCTCCGCCACCCCAAGCAGCCCCTGGTCACCATCGACACCGGCCAGGACCCCGAACTGGTGGAACTGCACTCCCCCGCCTTCGGGGAACGCGACCTCACCGAGATCGACAACGATCTCACCCGGCAGCACACCGGCCCGCCGACCGGCGAACGGATCACCGTGTCGGGGCGGCTCCTGGACCGCGCCGGACGCCCGGTCCGCGGCCAGCTGATCGAGATCTGGCAGGCCAACTCGGCCGGCCGCTACGCCCACCTGCGCGAGCAGCACGACGCCCCGCTGGACCCGAACTTCACCGGCGTCGGCCGCACCCTCACCGACACCGGGGGCCGCTACCACTTCACCACCATCCAGCCGGGCCCCTACCCGTGGCGCAACCACGTGGGCGCCTGGCGCCCGGCCCACATCCACTTCTCGCTCTTCGGCACGGCGTTCACCCAGCGGCTGGTGACCCAGATGTACTTCCCGAACGACCCGCTCTTCCCGTACGACCCGATCCTGCAGTCCGTGACGGACGACGCGGCCCGGCAGCGGCTGGTCGCCACCTACGACCACGGCCTGTCGGTGCCGGAGTTCTCCCTCGGCTACCACTGGGACATCGTGCTCGACGGCCCCGCCGCCACCTGGATCGAGGAAGGACGCTGACCCGAGCGATGACGAAGACCGACACGAGCAGCCCGGAGAACGTGCTGCCCACCCCGTCCCACACGGTCGGCCCCTTCTACGGGTACGCGCTGCCGTTCCGCGACGGCGAGGACATCGCGCCCCTGGGCCACCCCGACACGGTCACCGTGCACGGATACGTCGTCGACGGCGACGGCAGACCGCTCCCGGACGCCCTCGTCGAGCTGTGGGGACCACGCCCCGACGGCACCGTCGCGCAGGTGGACGGCTCCATCCGGCGGGATCCCGCCACCGGAGCCTACCTGGGCCGCAACGGCGTGGAGTTCACCGGCTGGGGACGCATCCAGACCGACACGAACGGCCACTGGTACGGGCGGACGCTACGGCCCGGCGCACGCGGGAACAGCGCCCCGTACCTGAGCGTGTGCGTCTTCGCCCGCGGCCTGCTCATGCACCTGTTCACCCGGATCTACCTGCCGGGCGACGAAGCGGCGCTCGCCGCGGACCCGCTGCTCACCCGGGTGGGCGACCGGCGCGACACGCTGATCGCGGGCGACGAGGGCGGCAGCACCTACCGTTTCGACATCCGCCTTCAGGGCGAAGGCGAGACGGTCTTCCTGGAGTTCCAGTGACATCTGCGTCTCCCCCGTACGCCGACACCGGCCTGCTCGCCCCCGAGTGGGGCCTGTCCGGCGCCGCCTCCGAGACGAGCGACCACGCGTACCTGCGGGCCCTGCTCGACGCAGAGGCCGCGCTGACCCGGGCGCAGGCCGCGCTGGGGCTCGCCCCGGCCGCGGCAGCGGCGGCCGTCACCGAGGCGGCCGTCCCGGCGAACTTCGGCATCCGCTCCCTGGCGGCCCGCACCCCGGCCGGCGGCAACCCGGTCATCCCGCTGGTCGCCGACCTGACCGCGGCGGTCGGCGCGGAGTACGGCCCCTACGTCCACCGGGGCGCAACCAGCCAGGACATCATGGACACGGCGACGATGCTGATCGCCGTACGCACCCTGAAACCGGTCCTCGCCGACCTCGGCCGCACCGAGCGGGCACTGGCCGGGCTCGCCGCCGGGCACCGCGACACCGCGATGCCCGGGCGGACACTCACCCAGCACGCCGTACCGACGACATTCGGGCTGAAGGCAGCAGGCTGGCGCTCGCTGGTCCTGGACGCACGCGACCGCATCACCCGGGTACGGGACTCGCTGCCCGCCCAACTCGGCGGTGCGACCGGCACCCTGGCCGCGTTCCGGGCGTACGGCGCCGAGGACGCGGCCGCGCTGACGCACGCGTACGCCCGTGAACTCGGCCTCACCGCACCGGTGTTGCCCTGGCACACGCTGCGTACGCCGGTCGCCGACCTGGCCGGCTGCCTGGCCTTCACGGCCGGGGCGCTGGGCAAGCCCGCGGCGGACGTGCTCACGCTGTCGCGCACCGAGATCGGCGAGGTGAGCGAGGGCAGCGGCGGCGGCTCCTCCGCCATGCCGCACAAGGCGAACCCGGTGCACGCCACGCTCCTCGCGGCCGCCGCGCGGCGCGCCCCGCAGCTCGCGGCCACTCTGTACGGTTCCCTGGCCGCCGAGGACGAGCGGCCGGCCGGCGCCTGGCACGCCGAGTGGTCCCCGCTGCGCGACCTGCTCCGGCTGGTGGGCGGCGTGGCCGCGCACGCGGCCGAGCTGGCCGAGGGGCTGCGCGTACACCCCGCCGCGATGCGCCGCAACCTCGACGCCACCCGGGGTCTGATCGTCTCCGAACGGCTGTCCGCCGCGCTGACACCCGTCCTCGGCCGTGAGCGCGCCAGGGAACTGCTGACCGAACTGGCCCACCGCGCGAACGAAGAGACCCGGTCACTTCGTGAACTTCTAGCAGAGGGAGCCGAGTTGAATGACGTCGACCTGGACGACCTCACCGACCCGGCCCGCTACACCGGATTCGCCGGTGCCCTCACCGATCGTGCCCTGGAGCGACGTTGACCATGACACTCCTCGACCATCTGGAAGAAGGCCCGGCTTCCGCTCCCCCGCTGCTGCTCGGCCCGTCGCTCGGCACCTCGCACGCCCTGTGGGACGCGGTCGCCCCCGAACTGTCGATCACCCACCACGTGGTCCGCTGGGACCTGCCGGGACACGGCGGTTCGGTACCGGACCTGGTCGGGCCGGACGCCACCGTCGGCGACCTCGCCGCCCTCGTGCTGACGCTCGCCGACGCCCTCGGCATCGGGCGGTTCGCCTACGCGGGCGTGTCGCTCGGCGGCGCGGTCGGCCTGCACCTGGCCGTGCACCACCCCGAACGGCTGACCTCCCTGGCCGTCATCTGCTCCTCCGCGCACTTCGGCGGCGGCGCGCCGTGGCGGGAGCGCGCCGAACGCGTGCGCCGGGAGGGCATGGAGTGGCTGCTGGAGAGCGCCGACGCGCGCTGGTTCACCCCCGGCTTCACCGTGCCGCGCCTGATCCAGGACCTCCGGGAGGCCGACCCCGGGGCATACGCCGCCTGCTGCGACGCGCTGGCCGCCTTCGACCTGCGCGACCGGCTCGCCGACATCGCCGTACCGACCCTCCTCGTCGCCGGACGGCAGGATCCCGCGACGCCGCCCGCACATCTGCGGGAGATCGCCGACGCGGTGCCCGGAGCGGCGCTGGTGGAGCTGCCCGGGGCCTCGCACCTGGCGCCCGCCCAGTGCCCGCAGGACGTCCTGACGGCCCTTCGCACCCAGCTGAACGGGGCCCCGGCCAGCGGGATGGCGGCACGCCGGGAGGTGCTGGGCGAGGCGCACGTCGACCGGGCGCAGGCCCGGCAGACGCCGTTCACCGCGCGGTTCCAGGACTTCGTCTCCCGCTATGCCTGGGGGGAGATCTGGACCGACCCGACCCTCTCGCGCCGTGAGCGCAGCATGATCACACTGACCGCGCTGGTCGCGCACGGCCACTACGACGAGCTGGCCCTGCACGTGCGGGCGGCCCGACGCAACGGGCTGACGCCGGAGGAGATCGGGGCGGTGCTGCTGCAGACCTCTGTGTACTGCGGGGTGCCCGGGGCCAACTCGGCGTTCGCGACGGCCCAGCGGGTGCTGGCCGAGGAAGAGAAGGACGGGAAGACCGAGAAGGACGAGAAGGACGTGAGGGTGGCGGAGAAGGAGGAGTCCGGCTGAGGGTGGCCCTGCTGGTCGTAGCTTCGGCAGCGCCTCGCGCCATGCAGTACACGGGCCACCGCATGCAGTCCACGGGCTACCGTATACAGTCCTCCGTCCGCGGTATGCAGTCCGCCGTCTACGGTAGACGGTCCACCCTCCACAGCAAGCAGTCCACCGCCGACCGTATCCCCTACCGCAGCCCCCGCCCCGTCTCCAGCACCTCCCGCGCCTGTGCCACCAGCCCGTCCGCTCCGCAGGAGCGGGCGAGCGCCAGGCCCCGGTTGAGTTCCGCGACCGAGCGGGTCGCGATGCCGTACTCGACCCGGGCCGCCGCGTGCTCGTACTGGCAGGGCGAGGCCTCCAGATAGGCGACGGCCTGTGCGGCGAGCCGGACCGAGCGCTGGCCGGTCTCCAGGACGGCGGCGCACCGCAGGGCCTCGCCGATGGCCGTGTCCGTGCCGAACCGCTCGGCCTGTCGGCGGGCGTCCGCGGCGAGTTGGGCGGCCCGGGCGGGGTCCTGTGTGGCGAGCGCCCTGGCGAGGTCGATGGACCAGGGTGCGAGGACGGGGTTGTGGCCGCCGCGGGAGGCGGCGGTCTTCTCGGCGGCCTCCAGTTCGTTGATGCCCTCCTCCGCGCGGCCGACGGCGAGCAGCAGCCTGCCGCGTACGGAGCGGATGTCGGGCAGGACGATCGTGGACGGGTAGGGCGGCGCGAAGCCGTACTGCTCGGCGATCGACCAGGCCTCGCCGACCTGTCCGCGGGCCAGCAGGGTGTCGACGAGTCCGCAGGTCGCCGACCAGTACAGCGGCAGGCCGCGGCCGACGCGCTCGGCCAGGGCGAGCGCCTCGCGCAGTGTGGACTCGGCGTCCTTCAGGCGGCCCTGCCTGCGGTAGGCGAGGCCGAGGAAGGCGTTGGCGAGGGAGAGGTGGCCGCCGCGCCAGCCGGCGCCGGTGTAGGTGCGCAGGGCCTCGGCGAAGAGGCTTTCGGCGCGGTCGAGCCGGTCGGCGTAGGTGTACGCGCTGCCGAGCATCATCAGCAGTTCGATGCCCCACTCGCCGTCGATCCAGCCGAGGCCGGGCGCGAGGCGGCCGTTGACGAGGGCGCGGTCGCACAGCTGGAGGACCTCCTCGGCGTTCTCGCCGTGGGTCATCGCGTCGAAGCCGCGCAGGATCAGCAGGGCGCGCTCGGAGTTGTCCCGGCCGGTGCAGGTGCCGGCCAGCTCGGCCAGGCGCCGGGAGCGTTCCTGGGAGACGGTCTCGCCGTGGATGCCCTCCCACATGAACTGCACGGCCTGCAGTCGCAGCCGGACCGGCCCCGCCTCGTGCCGGGCGGCCTCGGCCTCGACCGTGCGGACGGCCTCCTCCAGCTGGTCGTTGTGGAGCAGTGCCTGGGAGAGCCGGACCACGGCGTCGACGCGCTGGCCACCGTCGAGGCCGGGCATGGCGAGCGCGCGCTGCAGGTGCTCGATGGTGACGGCGGGTGCGGTGAGCAGGGTGGCGTGGCCCAGTTCGTAGAGAACGTGCGCGTGGACCTCGGGCCGGGGCGGCTCCTCCAGGGCGCGTTCCAGGCAGCGGCGGGCGGCGTCGGGTGCGCCGACGGCCAGGTGTTCGCGGGCCGCCTCGCGCAGCTGCCCGACGAGTTCCTCGTCGTCGTCCGGGTGCACCTTCAGCAGGTGCCGGGAAGCCTCGGCGGCGCCGTGTCCCGTCTCGGTGAGGATCTGCGCGGCGACACCGTGCATGGCGGTGCACACGCCGGGCGGGATGGAGTTGTAGACGGCGGAGGCGATCAGCGGGTGGACGAACTCCAGCTCGCCCTCCTCGGTCTCGGCGCCGGCCGCCGGGTCGGGTTCGGTGAGGATGCGGGCGTTGACCAGCAGTTCGGCGCAGCGCTCGGCGATGTCGGTGTCCATGCTGGAGAGCCGTGCGACGAGGTCGACGGAGATGCCGGTGCCGAGGATGGCGGCGGCCCAGGCGAACCGGGTGGCCTCGATGCCGAGCCCTTTGAGGCGATCGACGAGGCCGCCGCCGCGGGCGGCGCGGTTCAGGGCGCGCAGTTCGGAGGCCCGGGCCTCGACCGGCTGGACTTCGCTGTCCTGCACCTTGGCGAGGAGTTCGACGGTGTCGTACGGGTTGCCGCCGGTGACCGCCCAGACCTCGCGGCAGAACGGGTCGTCGGAGTGCCGGCCGACCGTGGCACGGGTGAGTCCGGCGGTGGCCTCCGGGGTGAGGGCGCTGAGGTTGTTGACGGGGCGGCCGGCCGCGGCGGCCACCGCGTCGAGGTGGCGGGCGCTGTCGCCGCTCACCTCGCCGGGCCGGCGGGCGACCACGACGAGCACGGACAGGTCGTCCAGGCGTTCGGCGAACGCAGCGAGCCAGCGCAGGGTCTCCTGGTCGGCCCAGTGGGCGTCGTCGACGAGCAGGACGAGCGGCCACTCGCGGCGGGCGAGCCGGCGCACGGCCGCGACGAGTCCGTCGCAGACGTACTGCGGGTCGACGCTGCCCTCTCCCGGGTCGACTATCCCGAGGGCGGGGCCGGCGATGTCGTACCAGTCGCCGAGGTACTCGCGGGCCTCCTCCGGCAGCAGGGTGACCAGCGCGGGCTGCAGCAGTTGCCGCACCACGTTGAACGGCACGGATTTCAGGGTCTCGCCGCCGCGGGCGGACCACACGGCGCAGCCGCGGCGCTCGGCGATGCGGCGTGTCTCGTTCATCAGTGCGGTCTTGCCGAGTCCGGCCTCGCCCCGGAACACCAGGAGGCTGCCCGCGGAAGACCGGTCGGCGCACAGGACGTCGAGCGCCCGTGTGACGGTGGCGATCTCCGCGTCCCGCTCCCACAGGGAAGCCGTGGCAGCCGCCGGCGGCCGTCCCTCCGTCATCCCGTTACCTCCCCAGGTCGCCCGAATGACGTACAGACCCCGAGCGTAGCCGTCCGATGGGATGTGTGGTGGCCGGTCCGGGCAGGTGTTGCCCCGCCGGGTGAAAGTGAAGACGGCCGGGCGACGCGCACCCGGTCCGACCAGCCGGTGAAGAGCCGACGGAGCGTCAACAGGGCCTGGAATGAAGCTGATTTTCGGAAACGGCAGTGATCGTGGATCCCGCGGCGGTACGGCGGCTCGCGCCCCGGCGCCGCCGACGGTGCGGGCGGTGGCGGCGGGGTCGGTGGGCAACCTCGTGGAGTGGTACGAGTTCGGTGTCTACGGCTATCTGGCCACGGTCCTCGCCGAGCGGTTCTTCACCCCGGTCGGCGGGGGCGCGGCCGAGGGGCTGGTGCGGACGTACGCCTCCTTCGCGCTGGCCTTCTTCTTCCGGCCCGTCGGCGCGGCCCTGTTCGGCCGGCTGGGCGACCGGATCGGGCGGCGGCCGGTGCTGATCGGGGTGATCGTGCTGATGACGGCCGCGACGACGCTGATCGGCACGCTGCCGACGTACGCCACGGCAGGTGCACTGGCACCCTGGCTGCTGACGTTCCTGAGGGCGCTTCAGGGTTTGTCGGCGGGCGGGGAGTTCGGCGGGGCGGTGGCGCTGATGACGGAGTTCGCGCCACCGGGACGGCGCGGACTGTACGGCGCGTGGCAGTCGTTCACGGTGGCCCTGGGTCTGCTGGGCGGTGCGGGGGTCGCGGCGGCGACGGCCACCGTGCTCACCGAGGCCCAACTGGCCCACTGGGGATGGCGGTTGCCCTTTGTGCTGGCGTTGCCGCTGGGGCTGGTGGCGCTGTGGCTGCGGGTCGGGCTGGAAGAATCACCGGAGTTCCGGGAGCGGGAGGAATCGTCCCGGTCGCGGGAGCCGGGGCAATCATCCGGGTCGCGGGTTCGGGACAAGGCCGCTGCCCGCCCGGGCGGTGCCGGGGTGGTCGCGTCGGCGGTGCTGCTGGCCGCGGGGCGGGTCATGGGCTGGTCGGCGGCCGGCTACACGTTCCTGGTCGTCCTCCCCTCGTACCTCCAGGCCTCGCTGCACGCGGACGTCCGGCAGGCGCTGATCGCCACCGTGCCGGCCAACGTCGGGTTCGCGGCGGCGATCCTTCCGGCGGGGCTGCTCAGCGACCGGGTCGGGCGGCGGCCGGTGATGCTGGCGGGCGCGGTGCTGGTGGCCGCGCTGGCGGTGCCGTTGTTCCATCTGCTTCAGGACGCCGGAGCTTCGGCCGTGGTCAAGGGCGTGGCCACGTGTGCCGCGGGCGCGGTGGTGGGGCTGATGGCCGGGCCCGGGCCCGCGCTGCTCGCCGAGATGTTCCCGGCGCGGGTGCGCTGGACGGGCCTCGGGCTGGCCTACTCCCTGTCGAACGCGGTGTTCTCCGGCTGCGCGGGGCTGATCATCACCGAGGCCGTGCGGCGGACAGGGAACGTGGACGTGCCCGCCTACTACGCGGCCGCGGTGTGCGCGGTGAGTGCGCTGGCGCTTCTCAAACGGTCTTCGAGGATGGTGAGTTGAGCGATGCGAGTGATCGGGATGATGTCGGGGACGTCGCACGACGCGGTCGACGCGGCCGCCGCGGATCTGTGCCTCGACGGCGACACGCTGCTGCTGAAACCGCTGGGGATGGTGAGCACGCCGTACGACGACAGGCTGCGCGAGGCGCTCGCCGCGGCGCTGCCGCCGGCCGCCGTCCCGCTCGCCGAGGTGTGCCGGCTCGACACCCGCATCGGGCAGGCGTTCGCCGCGGCCGCGGTCCGGGCCGACCGTGAACTGTGCGGCGGGCAGGGTGAGTTGGTGGCCTCGCACGGGCAGACCGTCTACCACTGGGCCGACGGCGGCCGGGTGCACGGCACGCTCCAGCTGGGGCAGCCCGCGTGGATCGCCGAGGCGACCGGGCTGCCGGTGGTCGCCGACTTCCGGGCCCGGGACGTGGCCGCGGGCGGGCAGGGCGCGCCCCTGGTGAGCATGGTCGACCTGCTGTGGCTGCGGAGCAGGCCGGGCACGCCGGTCGCGCTGAACATCGGCGGCATCGCCAACCTGACGGCGCCGGACGGGACGGCCTTCGACACCGGGCCGGGGTGCGCGCTGCTCGACGCGGCGGCCCGGGAGTTCAGCGGCGGGCGGCTCACCCACGACGTCGACGGGGCGCTGGCCGCGCGGGGCCGGCCGGACCTGCCGCTGCTGGACCGGCTCCTCGCGGATCCGTACTACGCGCTGGTGCCGCCCAAGACGACCGGGAAGGAGCTGTTCCACTCCGGGTATCTGCGGGCAGCCGGGACGGACGGCCTGTCCGCGGAGGACGTGCTGGCGACGCTCACCCTGCTGACGGCCCGGACGGTCGCCGACGCGGTACGGTCCGTCGGCGCCACGGAGGTGGTCGCCTCCGGCGGTGGCACCCGCAACCCGCAGCTCATGTCCCGGCTCCGGCAGCTGCTTCCGCAGACCGCCGTACGCACCTCGGACGGGCTCGGTCTGCCCGCCGCCGCGAAGGAGGCGTACGCCTTCGCGGTCCTCGGTTTCCTCACCGCCCACGGCCTCCCCGGCACCGACCCCCGCAGCACGGGCGCCGGCCACCCGAGCGTGCTGGGGTCGGTGACACCGGGGCGGGCGGGCCTGCGCCTGCCGTCCGCCCCGCGGGGCGGGCCGGTGCGCCTGGCGGTGGAGGGGTGAGGAAGCCCGCCGGGTGGGCACCGGGTGACGGACGCAGCACAGAAATCCTCGGTGAAAATGTCCGGTCCGCCCGGTTGGCGACGGATCCTCTCATCCCGCTTTCACCGATGCCTCATACGGTGGGGGCATGACGCAGGTGACTCCTCCCGGGTGGTACCCCGACCCCGGGCAGACGCATGACGGTCCGCCCACCGAGCGCTGGTGGGACGGCAAGGCCTGGACGGACCAGACCCGCCCCGCCGGGACGGCCGCCACGTGGGGTTCCCCGGCGCAGCAGCCGGCCGACGCCGCGCAGCCCGCCGGTGCCGCACAGCCGGCTCCCCCGGGGTACGCGGGGTACTCGGCGTACCCGGGTTATCCGGCGTATCCGGCCCAGCCGCCGGCCGCGCCCCGGCGCGGTCTGCGTACGGGCATAGCCGTCGCGGTGGCGGTCGCGGTCCTGGTGAGCATCGGGGTCGGCGTGTACGCCCTCGCCAAGGGCGGCGGCGACGGCGACCGCGCCGGTTCGCAGCAAGGGCAGGGCGACCGGAACGGCGGCCGGAACGGCGGCCCCGGCGGCGGATCGGGCGGGTCCGGTGGCTCGGGCGGATCGGGCGGGTCCGGTGGCCCGGGCGGGTCGCCGTCCCCGGGGCAGTCCGCGGCGCCCAAGGTCGAGGGGGGCGGCACGGTGCCGGATCCGGTGAACGGGATCAGCCTGCCCGTGCCGGACGGCTGGACCGGGCAGACGATCAGCGTCGGTGTCCAGGTGACCTCCGACGACTCCTACAAGTGCCCCGGCAGCAGCACCCAGACCTGCACCGCGGGCGGCGCCTACACGGCGCCCGCTCTCGTGCTCGGCACGAAAGGCGACACGGCCGAGGCGGTCGCCGAGGCGGACATCGCGGCCAACGCCAAGCAGTCCTACGGCGGTTCCACCTACGGCAGCATCACCTCGCACGAGGTGCTGGCCTCCCGGGCCGTGACGGTGGCCGGGCAGAAGGGCTACCTGGTGCGCTGGAAGGCGGTCACCAGCAAGGGCGCGGACGGCTACGTCGAGTCGGTGGCGTTTCCCTCGCCCAACGACGCCAAGCAGATCGTCGTGGTGCGCTTCGGCGTGGACGTCGGGCAGAAGGTGTCCGTCATCGACGAGATCCTCAAGGGCATCAAGGTCTCGTCGGGCGGCGGGAACGGCCAGAACGTCTGACGACCGCCGGCGTCCGACGACCGTCGGCGCCCGCAGACCTCCGAGGTCCGAAGACCTCCGGAGACAGAAGTCGGCCGGGTGGGGCGCCCCTCCGCTCAAGAGGAGCCCCACCCGGCCGGGGGGTGCGCGCCGCCCCCGTCCCCACGGTGCGGCGCGAGCAGGTCACCGTTCAGTCATCCCGTGAACGGCGGCCTGGGTTCTCAGGTCAGTCCGAGCGCGGGCAGCACCGTGGCCTCCACGAAACGGACGAGATAGGCGGCGTCGGCGTTCTGGCCGGTCAGCACCGGGCGGACGCGCAGGACGCCGAACATCATCGCGGGGATGTACTCCAGCGCCGGGTGGTCGGCCGGCACCTCGCCCCGGGCCACGCCCCGGGCCAGCATCTCCTGGAGCGCGGCGATCTCGGGCAGGACCAACGCCTCGCGCAGCGCCTGGGCCAGCTCGTGGTCGGCGGTGACCGCGTGGCCGAGCGCCTGCATGAGCCGGGCGTCCTTGCTGGACCAGTCGCCCGCGGCCCGCGCCGCCTGGCGCAGGTCCTCGGGAAGCGACCCGGTGTCGATGCCGACGAAGCGCACCTTGCGGTTGGCGCGCAGCGCGGCCGCGACGAACTGGGGCTTGGTCTTCCACTGCCGGTAGAGCGTGGACTTGCTGCACCGGGTGCTGGCGGCGACGCCCTCCATGGTCACGGAGTCGTAGCCGCACTCGCGGATCTGCTCCAGCACGGCGTCGAAGAACTCCCGCTCACGCTCAGGCGTGATCTTGGAGCGGCTCGAAGCGGCGACCGTGTCCGGTCCGTCCGCGGCCTGCGACGTCATGCGTGACTTCTCCTCACTCGTCAAGCGGCTCTCGTACCAGGCCCGCTGAAGCCGCGCTCGAGCGCGGCCGCGGAACCTGTCTCCAGTGTGGCGCACATCAATCGATACGCCAGTGTACCGGTACCCAAGCGTATCGGTACACTGGCGTATCGGTACGATGACGTATCGATGAGTTCCGGGCCTCGGCCCGGTCTCGGCACGCACCAGCACACGCACGACCGTCACCGAAGGGGCCGGGGGATGAATGCCCGAACCGAGCCTGCAGAAGCGGAGCCGGACGCGATAACGCGCCCGCCGCTCCTCCGTGAGTTCCTGCTCGTCGCAGGGCTGTTCCTCGTCTACAAGCTCGGGCGGCAGCTGGCCACCGGCCATACCGCGGACGCCTTCGGCAACGCCCGCCGTGTGTGGAACTTCGAGCGTGCCGTGCATCTTCCCGACGAGACCGCCGTGCAGTCCGCACTGCTGCACGGCGACACCCTCGTACACCTGGCGAACACCTACTACGCGACCGTCCACTTCCCGGCCACGCTGGCCTTCCTGGTGTGGCTGTACGTCAGGCGGCCCGCGCACTACGTGTGGGCCCGCCGGGTGCTGGCCGCGGTGACCACCGCCGCACTGGTGCTGCCGTTCACGTTCCCGCTGGCCCCGCCGCGGATGCTGACCGGCACCGGCCTCGTGGACACCGCCCGGATCTACGGCCCCTCCGTCTACGGCCCGCCCTCCAGCGACCACCTCTCCAACCAGTTCGCCGCGATGCCGTCGCTGCACTTCGGGTGGGCTCTGATGGTGGCGATCGGCCTGATCGCGGCCACCCGGTCGCGCTGGCGCCGGCTGTGGCTGCTGCATCCGCTGATCACCCTGCTGGTGATCGTGGGCACGGCGAACCACTACTGGCTCGACGCGATCGTGGCGACCGCCATGCTCGCCATCGCCCTCGCGGTCGTCCCTCCGCCACGGCGCACCTCCAGCACGGCGGGACGCGGCGCGCGACGGCTCGACCCGAAGGAGTCCGTCCTGGTGGGGGCGGGCCGATGAGCGCCGCCGCCCTGATCGCCGTCGGCCTGTCACTGGTCTCGGCCGTCGCCTACGCCACGGCCGCCGTCGCGCAGGAACGCCTCGCCTCCCGCGGCTCCGGCGCGGGCCTGGTGCGGCTGCTCGGCACCGGCGCCTGGTGGTCGGCCGTCGGCCTGAACGCGGGTGCCGCGCTGCTGCACGTGGTGGCCCTCAAGTACGGTCCGCTGACCCTCGTCCAGCCGCTGGGCGCGCTCACCCTGGTCGCGGCCGTGCCGCTCGGGGCACGGGCGGCGGGGCGGCGGGTCAGCGCGGTGGAGTGGCGCGGTACGGCGCTCACGCTGCTGGGTCTCGGCGCGCTGCTGGTCACCGCCTCGGGCCCGGCGCCCGCTCGGGTGCTGAGCCTGACCGAGGCACTGGCGGTCGCCGGTACGACCGCCACCCTGATCGGCCTGCTCTCCCGGCCCGGCGCCCGGCCGGGCCTCAGGCACGCGACCGCCGCCGGCTTCGCCTCGGGTGTCGCCTCCGCACTCACCCAGACGGTGACGGTGGCGGCCACGGACCGCACCGGTCCGGCGCCGAGCGTCGAGGTGGTCGTGGTCGCCGTCCTGGTCGCCGCGTTCGCCACCGGCGGGCTGCTGCTGTCGCAGACGGCCTACCGCGGCGGCCTCGGCGCCCCGCTGGCCGTGGTCACCCTGGCCAACCCGGTCGCCGCCGCGCTCATCGGCCTGACCCTGCTCGGGCAGGGGCTGCAGGGCGGCACCGGCGGCGTGCTGCTGGCGCTGGCCGGGGCGGGCCTGGCCGCCTGGGGTGTGGTCCTGCTGACCCGGGCGACGCCCGGACCCGGCCGCGCCGACGGGCTCGACGAGCACGACAAGCACGACGAGCACCCCGTCGCCGCCGTCCTGGCGCTGGAGCCGGGCACGGCCGCGGCGGAACCGGCGCTGGTGCCACGGCAGCCGGAACAGCCCGGGCATCTCACCGCGCTCTGAGCGGACAAAAGTCGGCGGCCGGTGCGCGCGGACTCTCCGCATGCACCGGCCGCCGTGGCCGTACGTCCTCGAAAGGGCCGTCGGGGCCTTGCTCAGCCCCAGCCCCGCGAGTCCTGCTTGAGGGCGGTGTCGACGGTCAGGGCCGTCGCCACCACGAGGCTCAGCAGCGGCTCGGGCAGCTGGTAGTGGATCTGCAGGACGTAGTTGTCCGCCGTCGTGAACAGCGTCTTGGCGAGGCCTTCCCAGGTCTTGGTGATCCGGGCCACCTCGTTGTCCGCGTGGTCGACGATCGCGAAGTTCCACGCCCGCCAGTTCTCCGCCTTGATCGCGCCGACCTGCTGGCCGTTCGCGTTCATCGCGAAGTTGATCTTCCCGATCATGTTCTTCTGCACGATCTCACCGACCGGCGAGCCGTCCGGTCGGGTCACGATGACCCGGGACTTGAAGATCTTCGCGGGCCGGGTCATCACCAGCTGCGGCTGACCGTAGGCGTCGCGGATCTCCAGCTTGTGCGTCATGAACTGGTCGAGGCTGGAGACGAAGCGCAGGATCTTCTTCAGCGCGCTCTGGCCGACCTGGACGACCGAGCCGATCTCGCGGCCGCCCTGGTCCATGACCTTGTACTCGTTGGTCAGCTCGATCAGCTTGGCCTTCTGGTTCACGACCAGGACCGGCTCGGTGAACAGGGTGCCGCCGCCGGCACCGCCGGCCGCGACGCCCGCCTGCTGCTGCACCTGGCGCTGCACCTTGGGGTCGGCGGCCTGCTGCTGCGGGATGTGTGCGGCCGGCTGCTGGGGAGCGGCCTGCTGCTGCGGAACCTGCCCGGCGGCCTGCTGGGCCGGGTTCGTGTGGTCGGTCCACTGCGCGCCGTCCCAGTAACGGAGCGTCTGGGCAGCCCCGTGCGGATCGGGGTACCAGCCTGCAGGGGTGTTCGATTGCGTGGTCACCGGGGCACACTACCCTGATGTGACCGGTACCTGACCAGTCCGCACGGAGCGGTGTTCATCGCCCGTTCACCCCGTGATGATGGCCGGGTCACTGACGCCGGCGCGCCCGTTCTCGACGTGGCCGGCGAAGCCGCGCAGGAAGGCCGGGTCGCCGTCCGAGGTGACCGTGAGGTCGTACCAGCGCTTGCTCGCCGTGAGCCCGACGGTCTGCTTCACGGTGGCGCCGGGCCGCACGGTGACACCGACCGGGCTGCCGCCGTAGCGGTTCACGAGCTTCAGCTGCGCCGTGCCGGAGCCCTTGTTGGTGAAGGTCAGCTCGACGTCGTCGCCGACGTACCGGGCCGTGACCTCGGGTCCGGCGACCTTGCTGCGGCCCTTGAAGAGGCGCAGGAAGCCGTTCGGGCCGTGCACGGCGAGGTCGTACGAGCCGCCGGAGTAGGCCGAGTTCCAGGTGTCGGAGAGGGTCTTGCCGGCCTCGGTGGTGTAGGGCCAGGGGCCGTCGGTGCGGTTGTTCGAGGTGACCAGGAACGCGGCACCCGCCTGCGCGCCGGAGGCGAAGGAGAGCGTGAACTTCCCGGCCGCCGTGTCCGCCGCACCGTCCACCACCGGGGCGTACTTCAGCGGACGGGTGGGGCGGCAGCCGCGCTCCTGCCCGGGCAGGGCGGGGCTGGCCGGCGGGACGGGCACGTAGTCGGGGTGCCGGTTGTGGTCCGGCGGCTGGTAGCCGGCCGTGGACGGCAGCGTGACCGGCGCGGTGTCCTTGCGGGAGAAGTCGAAGGCGGCGGTCAGGTCGCCGCAGACCGCACGGCGCCAGGGCGAGATGTTCGGCTCCTGGACACCGAAGCGACGCTCGACGAACCGGATGATCGAGGTGTGGTCGAAGGTCTCGGAGCAGACGTAACCGCCCTTGCTCCACGGCGAGACGACCAGCATCGGCACCCGCTGGCCGAGCCCGTAGGGGCCGGCGGGGTGGCCGGCGTCGCCCTTGAACAGGTCGAGCGCGGGGTCCACGGTGGACCTGCCCTGGGCGGCGGAGGCCGGCGGGAAGGGCGGGATCACGTGGTCGAAGAAGCCGTCGTTCTCGTCGTAGGTGATGAACAGTGCCGTCTTGCCCCACACCTCGGGGTTCGAGGTGAGCGCGTCCAGGACCTGGGCGACGTACCAGGCGCCGTAGTTGGCGGGCCAGTTGGGGTGCTCGGTGAAGGCCTCGGGGGCGACGATCCAGGAGACCTGGGGCAGCGTGCCCGCCTCGACGTCCGCCTTGAGCCGGTCGAAGAAGCCCTCGCCCTTGCGCGCGTCGGTGCCGGTGCGGGCCTTGTCGTAGAGCGGGTCGCCGGGCTTGGCGTTCCGGTACTGGTTGAAGTAGAGCAGCGAGTTGTCGCCGTAGTTGCCGCGGTAGGCGTCGTTGATCCAGCCCCAGCCGCCGTTCGCGTCCAGCCCGTCGCCGACGTCCTGGTAGATCTTCCAGGAGACGCCGGCCTGCTCCAGGCGCTCCGGGTACGTCGTCCAGGAGTAGCCCTTCTCGTCGTTGCCGAGGACCGGGCCGCCGCCCTTGCCGTCGTTGCCGGTGTGGCCCGTCCACATGTAGTAGCGGTTCGGGTCGGTGGAGCCTATGAAGGAACAGTGGTAGGCGTCGCAGATGGTGAAGGCGTCGGCGAGCGCGTAGTGGAAGGGGATGTCCTCGCGCGTCAGGTACGCCATCGTCGTCGACGACTTGGCGGGTACCCACTTGTCGTACTTGCCGCCGTTGAACGCGGCGTGCCCGTCGTTCCAGCCGTGCGGGAGGTCCTGGATGAACGCCAGGCCCAGGTCGTCGGCGTCCGGGTGGAAGGGGAGGATGTCCTTCGTGCCGTCGGACTGCTTCCAGACGGACCTGCCGTTCTGCGTCACCGGACGCGGGTCGCCGAAGCCCCGCACGCCCCGGAGCGAACCGAAGTAGTGGTCGAACGAACGGTTCTCCTGCATCAGGACGACGATGTGCTCGACGTCCTCGACCGAACCCGTGCGGTGGAGGGCGGGCAGCGCGGCAGCGCGCTGGATACTGCTGGACAGCGCGGTGAACGCCGTCGTGGCGCCCGCGAGCTGAAGGAATCGCCGCCGGTTCACTTCGGTCATGAGTGAGGGTCCTCTCGTCCTGCGTTCCTGACGTACGCGATGCCGTCGGATGACGGAATCTGCGCGCAGCGAGTGTTCCAAGAGCAGCAAACGTCAGGGAAGGGTCTGATGGCGCGGATGTGAAAGTCGTCGGTACGCCGGGGGGTGGGGCTCATGCCGCCTTTGCCCGTGTCCTCACCGCTGCGGATTCCGCGGCCGGTTGACCCGCCGGCAGTCATACGAGAGCCCCCGATGTCCCGTCTCCGGTACGGGCGGCACGGCCCGCGGCCGCGAGATCCGGCCAACTGCCGGACGGAAGGAGGAGCAGCGGCCCGCGCTTCCCCGCCGGACACGGACTGGGACTCCGTTCCGGGCGCCGGGCGTCCAGGAGGGTTCCGGCCGTTCGGGCGCAGGGGCCGGATCCGGACAGGACGGCCCGGCTTTCGGCATGCCCGGACGGCGTGCACGGATATCGTTGTCACCATCCGCGAGGGGGCGGACGGTACGGCGATCGGGGTGCCATCCATGTTCGAGGTACGTCTGCTCGGGCCGGTGGAGGCGTGGGAGGGCGGCCGGCGCGCTCCGCTCGGCGGTTCCAGGCCCCTCGCCGTGCTCGGTGCCCTGGTCGTGCACCTCGGTGAAGTGGTCTCCACCGAGCGGCTCGTGGACCTCGTCTGGGACGAGCGGGCCCCGGCGACGGCGGGCGCGCTGGTCGCCACACATGTCTCCGCGGTGCGCCGCGCGCTGGCCCGGATCGGCTCGGCCGAGGTCATCCGCACCCGCCCGCCCGGCTACGTCGCCGACCTCGACCCGGCCCAGGTCGACGCCCGCCGATTCGAGCAACTCCTCACGGCCGCCCGGGCCGAGACCGCTGCCGGACACCCGGCTCGGGCGGTGGACGTCCTCGGCAAGGCGCTGGGCGTGTGGCGGGGGCAGGAAGCGCTGGAAGGGCTCGGCCAGACCTTCGCGCGGATCGAGTCGGCCCGGTTGGCGGAGCTGCGGCTGGTCGCCCTGGAGGAGTCCTTCGGGCTGCGGCTCGAACTGGGCCGCGAGGACGAGACGATCGCCCCGCTGCTGGCGCACGTCGCCGCCCACCCGCTGCGCGAGCGGCCGCGCGGCCAGCTGATGACCGCCCTCCTGCGCACCGGCCGCGTCTCCGACGCCCTGCGCACCTACCGGGAGGGCCGCGCGGTCCTGCGCGACGAACTGGGCATCGACCCCGGCCCACAGCTGCGCGCACTGCACCGGGCCGCGCTCAGCGACGACCCCACCACCGCTCTGGACACACCCTCAGCGCCCAAGGCCCGGAGCCTGCCGGGCGCGGACCGGAGCCTCCACCGGCGGACCCGGGCGGGGACGGGGGCGGACCGGGGTCCCAACTGGCACACCGGGCCGGCGGCGAGAGTGGGCCAGGGCCCCAACCGGCAGACGGGCAGGGGCCCCGAACGGCAGGCCGAGCCGGAGGCGGACGCAGGCCAGGGCCCCGAACGGCACACCCAACAGGCAGCAGACGGAGGTCAGGGCCCCGACCGGCAGACGGACACGGGCTCCGACCGGCACACCGGGCCGACGGCGGACCCGAGCCAGGACCCCAACCGGCAGACGGGCAGACGCCCCGACCGGCAGACCCAGCCGACGGCGGGCGCAGGCCCGGCCCCCGACCGACACACCGAACAGACGGCGAGAGCGGGCCAGGGCCCCAACCGGCAGACGCACACGGGCTCCGACCGGCAGACCGAGCCGACGGCGGACGCGGGCAGGGTCCCCCAACGGCAGGCCGGACCGACGGCGGACGTGGGCGGGGGCCTCCCCTGGCGGACCGAACCCATGACGGACGCAGGCCAGGGTCCCGACCGGCACACCGAACAGGCCGCAGACGCGGGCCGGGCCCCCGACCGACAGACGGGCAGGGAAGCCGACCGGCAGACCGAGCCGGAGGCGGACGCGGCGCGGACAGGGCCTCGTCCGGGCCGGCGCTCCGGCGGTGGCGCGGGAGCCGTGCCGGGGGTCGGGCTGCTGGCCGAGGGACCCCGGCCCGAGGCGGGCGCCGCGTCCGACGGCCGCGCAGAGGCCGCTTCCGGCGCCCGGCCCCCGGGCGGCCCCGGCCCGCACGGCCACGCCCCCTCCGCCGCCCGTCCGAAGACCGCCGAGGGCACGGCACCGGCCCCGTACGACGTCCACCCCCAAGCCGGGCCCGGCACCCGTCCGCGCGCCGGATCCGGCGCGCCACCGCAGAGCGGGCCGACCGACCGTCTGCACTCCCGCACCCTCACCGTCCCGCCCCCGCGCACACCCCCGGTCCCCTCCCATCTCCCGCCCGACATCGCCGACTTCGTGGGCCGGTCCGAGCAGATCGCCTGGGCGGCCGGGTTGTTGGAGGGCGCCGGTGCCGCCGGGCGGACCGCGCCGCCGATCGGAGTGATCTCAGGGCGTTCGGGCTCGGGCAAGACCGCGCTCGCCGTCCACGTCGGCCACCGTACCGCCGAACTCTTCCCGGACGGACGGCTGTTCCTGGACCTGCGGGCCGCCGACGCCACCCCGCTGCAGCCCGCCGACGCCCTCGCCCGGCTGCTGCGGGCCATGGGTGCCGAGCCGGAGACGCTGCCCGGCAGCCTGGCGGAGCTGACCGGCCTGTACCGCACCCACGTCGGGCACCGCCGGGTCCTGCTGATCCTCGACAACGCGGCCGGCGAGGCACACGTACGACCGCTGCTGCCGCCCGGCGCCGGCTCCGCCGTGCTGGTCACCAGCCGACGGCGGCTGGTGGCGCTGGAGGGCGCGGCCCACCTGGACCTGACCGTGCCCGGCGAGGAGGACGCGCTCGAACTGCTGCGGCGGGTGGCCGGACCGGAGCGGACGAGCGCCGAGCCGGAGCGGGCCGCGGAGATCGTCGCGCTGTGCGGCCGGCTGCCGCTCGCGGTGCGCATCGCCGGCGCGCGGCTCGCCGCCCGCCCGCACTGGGCGCCGGGCCGGCTCGCCGGCCGGCTGCGCGACGAGCGGCGCCGGCTCAACGAACTCAGCGCGGGAGACCTGGAGTTGCGCTCCAGCCTCGAACTCGGTTACGCCGACCTCGATCCGCAGGAGCGACAGGCGCTGCGCCGGCTGGCCCTGCTGGACCTGCCCGACTTCGCCGCCTGGATCGCCGCACCGCTGCTCGACATCGGCGCGGACGAGGCCGAGGAGGCCGTCGAGCGGCTGGTGGACTGCCACTTCATCGATGTGATCGGCGTGGACGGGACCGGCCGGGCCCGCTACCGCATCCATGACCTGGCCCGGGAACACGCCCGGGAGCGCTGCCTCACGGAGGAGAGTCCCGAGGAGCGGGCGGCGGCGGTGCTGCGGCTGGTCGCCTGCTGGCTGGATCTCGCCCGCAAGGCGGCCGCGCGAGGACCGGGCGGTGCGGCCCGGCACTTCCCGGAACCGGCCGCCGTACGCCCCCTCGATCCGGAGACGGAGGAATCGCTGCTGGAGCGGCCCGCGGCCTGGTTCGCCGCCGAGCAGGCCGGTCTGCTCGCGGCCGCCGTCCACTGCGCCGACCGTCAACTTCCGCGCGCCGCAAGGGATCTCGCCGGAGCACTGATGGCCGGTTCGGCCGCCCTCTACAACCAGTTCGACGCCTGGTCCCGCTCGCACACCGCGGCCATGGCGGCGGTCCGCCGCAGCGGCGACAAGGAGGGAGAGGCCTGGCTGCTCACCGGCCTGGGCCAGCTCCGTTACGAGCAGGACGACTTCGACGCCTCGT
Source organism: Streptomyces sp. NPDC005728 (assembly GCF_040630895.1). Lineage (NCBI taxonomy): Bacteria > Bacillati > Actinomycetota > Actinomycetes > Kitasatosporales > Streptomycetaceae > Streptomyces > Streptomyces sp. NPDC005728. Next base: position 57,159 of record NZ_JBEXYL010000013.1, on the reverse strand, counting down.
ACGCCTACTTCGCCGACGCGCTGCGTCTGTTCGAGCAGTGCGGGAACGTACCGCACGGGGCGGCCCTGGCGCTCGCGGGGATGGGCACGGCCCGGCGCGAACAGTCCCGGCACGACGAGGCGCTGGCACTGCTGGGCGCCTCGCTGGAGCGGTACGGCTCCGCGGGCGACGTCGGCGCGCGGGCGCGCGTGCTGTACGGCATCGGCCATCTGCACCGCGAGCAGGGCAAGGGCGCCGAGGCCCGGCAGGCGCTGACCGAGGCGCTGGAGCTGTACCGCACGGCGTTCGACCGGAACGGCGAGGGTCTCACCCTGCGGTCGCTGGCCCTGTGCCATCGCGCCGACGGCGAACTCGCCGAGGCCGAGCGGGTGTTGCACGAGGCGTTGCGGCTCTTCGCCGACCTGCGCGACACCTTCGGCACGATGTACACCGAGCAGTCGCTGGCCAAGGTGGAGCTGCGCAGCGGCCGCCCCGGTCGGGCGGTGGAACGGCTCGGCCGCTGTCTGGAGGTGGCCCTGGAACGCCAGGACCGGTTCGGTGAGGCCCTGGTGCTGCGCACGCTGGGCGAGGCCCGCCTGGCCGCCGCCGACACCGACGCAGCCCGTGACCCGCTGCAACGGGCCCTGGCGGTCTGGGAGGAGCTGCGCCTGCCGGTGTGGCGGGCGCGGACCCTGTGGGACCTGGCGGCGGTGCGGGCGGCCGACGGCGAGGAGGAGGCGGCGCGTACGGCCCGGGCGGAGGCACTGGAGGTGTTCCGCGTGCTGGGTTGCCGGGAGGCGCGGGAGCGAGCGGACGAGGGCGGCTGAACCAGGCGTACGGAAGCTGCAGAACCCCTGGGCGGGCGCTTGCAGAGATCCTGCAGAGTCTTTGCAGAGGCGCCCGCCACGCTGAGAGCGTGACGGACATCATCCCGCTCTCCGACCCGCGGGTCGCCGGGGTCACCGAGCGCGAATGCGGTGAACCACTGGTCGACCTGCGCGAGGTTCCCGAGTTGCTGCTCGACCCGCGGCAGGCCGACGACACCGGCGCCTACGCCCACCTCCGGTCCGGGGCGCTCCGGCGTCTGCTGCGTGCGCAGCGGCTGCTGCCCGCCGGAGTCCGGTTCCTGGTGGTGGAGGGGTACCGGCCGCCGGACCTGCAACGGCGCTACTTCGAGAGCTATGCGGCCACGATGCGCAAGGCCCACCCGGGCGCCGCGCCCGCCCTCATACGGGAGCTGGCCAGCGCCTACATCTCCCCGCCCGAGGTCGCCCCGCACGTCAGCGGCGGGGCGGTGGACCTGACCCTGTGCACCGAGGACGGCACCGAACTCCCGCTCGGCACCGAGGTCAACGCCACCCCCGAGGAGAGCGAGGGTGCCTGCCGCACGGCCGCCCCGGGCATCGACGCCGAGGCGCGCGCCAACCGGACCCTGATGGACCGGGCGCTGACCGCGACCGGTTTCGTCAACTACCCCACCGAGTGGTGGCACTGGTCGTACGGCGACCGGTACTGGGCGCTGCTGCGCCACGCCCCGGCCGCCCGCTACGGTCCGGCCGACCCGCCGGCCCCGCCCGCGCGGAGCGCACGGACCGCATGACCCGACGGTCCGACGACTCCGTCGCCGGCACACGTACCGGCGGCGGCACCACGCCACTCCGCACCACGACCGACGATCGGGGGAACCCATGGAGACCAGCGGCGGTATCTGCGCCCCGGCGCCGCGCACGGACGACCGCGTCGGTCCGGGCGAGTTCGACGCCTCCTTCACCGCCGACATGCCGCGGCTGCGCAGACGGCTGCTGGCGCTGACCGGCAACCCGCACGACGCCGACGACCTGCTGCAGGAGACGTATCTGCGGCTCTCCCGGCGGGCGCGTGCCCGCAGTCTCGCCCCGCAGCGGCACCCGTACGCCTACACCTGCGCGGTCGCCCTGAACCTGCTGCGCGACTCCTGGCTGCACCCGTCCCGGCGGGAGCGCGTCACGGACCGGCTGCCGGAGTCCGGCTGGGACGGCGGGCTCGGTACGTACGAGGCGAGCGCCACGGCCCTCGCGCTGCTGAGCGTGCTCTCCCCGAAGGAGGCGGCCGCGGTGATCCTCGTCGACCTGGAGGGCCTCAGCCACGACTCGGCCGGCGAGCGCCTCGGCGCCCATCGCGGCACGGTCCAGCGCAACCGGATGCGCGCCCTGGCCAAGATGCGGGCGGCGCTGACCGCCCAGTAGACGCCGGTGCGGCGCCCGACGGGGGTGGGCGCCGCACCGGAACCGGCGCCCGCACGCTGTGCGGGCGCCGGGCACACACCCCCCACCGCCGTGGCCCGTTGCCCGGGTGACGGAACGTCGATGAAGGATGTGCTCCTTGAAGACCGGAACCACGCGCCGGCTCATCGGCCGGGCGCTCGCCACCGCGGTGGCGGCGGCCCTGGCCGCCTTCCTGCCCACGACCGCGCACGCGGTCACGCAACCCCGTGCCACGACGGCGGCCCAGGAGGCGGGTTGCGGTGTCCTCGCGCCCGGCGCCTCCGCCACCGCGCAGGCGGCCGTGGAGGCGGCCTGTGCGCAGATCGGCGTCTGGTACAGCTGGGGCGGCGGCCACGGCGCCACGCCCGGCCCCACCTACGGCTACTACGACGGGTCCGACCCCGACAGCATGCACGACAACGAGCGCAAGGGCTTCGACTGCTCGGGCCTGACGCGCTACGCGTACTACCGGGCGACCGGCAAGGACCTGCTCAACGGCACCGCGAACGACCAGTTCCACACCTCCCAGGCCGCCGCCCGCTTCTCGGCGGGACAGGGCACGGGCCCGCTCGTCCCCGGTGACCTGATGTTCTGGGGCAGCGGGCACATCCACCACGTGGCGATGTACCTGGGCGCCGGGCAGATGGTCGAGGCGTACGAGTCCGGCACCCACATCCGCGTCGCCCCGGTACGCACGGGCGGCGACTACGCGGGCGCCGTCCGCATCAACCCGTCGGGCACCCCGACTCCCCCGCCGGCCGACGGCGGTACGGTCTTCGAGACCTGGGGCACCAGCGTGCGCACCCACAGCTCGCCGAGCGTGCGGGCCTCCGTCGTGGACACCTTCGCCGGGCCGACGCAGGTCTCGGTGCAGTGCCAGGAGCACGCGGAGACGGTCACCGCCGAGGGCTACACCAACGACATCTGGTCGAAGCTGGCCGACGGTTCCTGGCTGACGAACATCTACATCAAGGGCCCGGCCTCGCTGCCCGGCATCCCGGACTGCGGCGGCAGCAGCCCGGCGCCGCCGAGCGGGGGCAGCAAGCCGCACCAGACGTGGGGCACGGGGGTGCGCACGCACAGCCAGCCGAACGTCAACGCGTCCGTGGTGGACTACTTCGCCCAGCCGACGACGGTCAACGTGGTCTGCCAGGCGCACGCGCAGGAGGTCACGGCCGAGGGCTACACCAACGACGCCTGGTCCAAGCTGACCGACGGCTCGTGGATGACCAACATCTACCTCAAGGGTCCGGCCTGGCTGACGGACGTACCCACCTGCTGAGCGGGCGTCTTCCCGGGGCCGGTTCCGACGGCTCCGGGAAGACGGTTCGGAGAAGTCCTCATATGAGGGGATCGAAGGGATGAAGAGATGTAATATCCCGCGCACATGACGTCCGCCGGCGCGTTCCCGGCGGTGCGCGAGGGGGAGGAAACCATGATCAGAAAGTGCGCGGCTGCGCTCGCGGCGATACTGCTCGCGAGCGGCTGCGGCGGCTCACCGGACCATCGTTCGAGTGCGGAGGGATCCTCTTCGGCGGGCGTCTCCCAGTCCGCTTCCGACACCGCTTCGGCGACCCCGGCCGTCAGCAGTTCCTCTCCTGAGCCGACCCCCACCACGCAGGAACCCGTGGTGGAGACCCCCACCGAGGAGGTCGCGACGTCCGACACTCCGGACACGTGGAGCGGGGACGACACGACGGAGGACGACGACCAGTCGGCCGGAGACGGGAGTCAGGACTGCGCGGACCTGGCCGGCAGCGGCACCTTCACCGACCCGCTGCAACTCGGCGTCGTGGACGGCCCGGTGACGGCCCAGAACTGCGCCCCGCTCACCTCGGGCTCACCGTTCAACGTGCGCTACTTCTCGTTCACCCTGTCCGGTACGCCGGGCGCGGACGCCCGTGCCGGGGCGTCCTTCACACTCACCCAGGATGCGCTCGGCCCGGTGTACCCGGCGATCGTCCAGCCGAACGGATGGGTCCTCAAGCACAGCCTCGGGTCCGGCTACTGGACCGGAACGGAGCCCGACTTCACCGGCCGCTACCAGCAGCTCTCGGACCTGGCTCCGGGCACCTACATCCTCCGTACGGAGAAACTCGACTCCCCCCTGCACTCCCTGTCCACGCCTTCCTACGACGTCGTCGTCGACCCCGACAGCTCCACCGGGTCCTGAAAATCCTCAAGGGGCACAGGAATTCACTTCTGTTCTTTATTGACCGAATGTGAAGTGCCTGCCCTTTAAGGCACATTATCCCTTAAACTCTCCGGCAACACGCCAGGAAGCGCGCCGGGGGGCGCGTCGGGGGGAGCTGGTTTCTCGTGCGCCGTGGACGCCGTAGACCGTTGTGCGCAACCCTTGCGAGCTGCGCCGCACTGCTCATCCCCCTCTGCCTGTCCGCCGCGCCGGCGTACGCCACGGACCCGGCTGCTCCCTACGCCGAACTGACCCCGGATTCCGGGGAGATAGTGCCCGGTGGCGGTCCGCTGACCGTGGACGCCACGTTCCACAACACGCTGGACACCGACATCACGGACAGCTTCATCGTCGCCGTCGGCATCCGGCTCGCGCCGCCCGCGACCCGGCTGACATCCGATCAGGTCACCATGGAATGGTTCGACGCCGGCCCGTCCGTATGGCGGCCGGTGCAGCTGACACCGGGTGACACCGCGCTCAGCGGCTACCTCGGCACCGACGCCGGCCTGCCCTCCGTGGGTTCGCTCCCGGCGGGCGATTCGGCCCGCATCCCCCTCCGCTTCTCGCTGGCCTCCGGAGTGCCGGCGCCGTCCACCCTCCAGTTCGTCGCGCAGGGCCTGATCCAGCCCACGACCTCGGTCGATCCGGTGGCCCTGATGGACGGCAAGGCGTCCTACTCCGTGGCCGGCCAGGCGACGGCCCCGGCACCGGACGCGGACTCGTCGTCGCAGACAGCCCCGTCGTCGCAGACAGCCTCGTCACAGACGGCGTCGTCGACGGCGAGCCTCTCGCGGGGCAGTACGGCGAGCGGGGCGGCGACACCCACCGGTACCCCGCCCGTCGCCGCTCCCGCCCCGTCGGCGCTGTCCGGCGGCACCGGAGGAAAGGGGCTCGCGGGCACCGGAACATCCGCATCGATCGTGGCGATCTGCGTGGCCGCCCTCGTCTTCGCCACCGTTGTCGCCATCGGCCTGACCCGGCAGCGTCGCCGCCGGCGGCCCTGAACCCGCCCGCGGTCGACGCCACCGCCGTCCGCACGAGCGCACCACAGGTCCGTCCTCACGGGAGGAACTCATGTACCACCGCACGGGCCAGGATGTCCTGCGCGACGTGGTCCGCCGCGTCGCTCCGGACGAACTGGAGAAGCTGGACGCGACCTGCCGGGCGTACCTGGCCCGGCCCCATCCCCCGCAGCGCCTGCACCGGCCGGCCGGGGACCCGCTGGGCATCGGCTTCGAGTCCGCGGTGGTGCTGCCGGTCCTGGTGGCGGTGGTCTCGCAGGTACTCGCCGACCTCGCCTCCGGGCGCATCCAGGCGGGCGGCACCCGGCTGAAGCGCTGGTGGCGACACCGGCGCGGGGCCGACACCGAGGGCAGGCGCGCCGCGCTGACGTCGCCCGTCCCGGAACTCTCCGAGGTGACACGCCAGGAACTCGCGGACTGGGCCATCGCCCAGGGCCGTACCGCCGGCCTGTCCGCGCCCCGGGCCGAAACCTGCGCGCAGATCATCGTCGTGGCCGTGGTACGCGGGAACGCAGGGCCGCAGAGCGACGAGTCACCGGACACCGGGTACACGACACGGCGACCGATGACCGACGGGTCGGCAGCAGCCGCGGCCCGTGACACGGGACCTCGACAGGAGTTGGGGCCGGAGCCGGCCCCGGACCCGGATGCACTCGCGGAACCTGAGCCCCGCACCGCTCCGGCCCCGCGGACGCCGACCGCCGGGGCGGGCGACGAGGCAAGGGCGAGCGACGGTTCCGGGGCGGCCGACGAAGCCAGGCCGAGCGACGAGGCCAGGGCGTCGAACGAGGCCAGGCCCAGCGACCAGGCCAGGGCGCGGCTGAGGCCGGAAGCCGGAGACGAAGCCGGGGCAGGGCTGAGGCCGGAAGCCGGGGACGCGGCGGCGGCGAACCCGTCGGTGTCGTGAGCGCCGCGCCGGGCGAGGCCGGCCCGCCCTCCTCCAGCACCTCCCACGGGGCCACCACCGACATCGCCGAACGGAGCGACGTCGCCCGTGCACTGGTGTCCAGCCCGCTGCCGATGCCGACCACCACCCGGCTGGCCCTGCTGGTCCTCGTGGCCGGCGCCGGCGCCTCGTTCGCCACCTGGTGGTGGCTGGTCCTGGGCCGCGGCAACTGGCCGGACGCCCAACTCGCCTGCCTGCCCTCCTCCGACGCAGCCCCGGACGAGGTGCTCACCCGATTCACCGGATGTGTCAACGACGTACGGCTGGCGCAGTCGGCGGTGGTGGTGTGCGGGCCGCTCGCCCTGCTGGCCCTCGCCGTGCTGTGCCGGGCCGCCGGACGCCGGCTGAGCCTGTGGCGGTGGCGGGCGACACCGGACCACTCCTCACCGCTCGCCCACCGCCTGACCGCCGTCGCGCCCCTAGGAGAACGGCCCCGGCCGGTGCTGTGGGTGCGCGGCCGGCGCGTCGGGGTCCGGGCGCGCGCATCGGGCACCGTCCGCCGGCCCCTGATCGTCGCCGACTCCCACGTCTTCAGCCTGCCCGACCGGCGCGTGGACGCGATGTTCCGTCATGAACTGGCCCATCTGCGCCTGCGGGACGTGGGCCGGGTGCAGTTGGCCGTCGCGGCCTGGTGGCTCCTGCTTCTCGGTGTCACCCTGCCGATGGGAGTCGCGCTGGCCCGCGAGCCCGGACTGCTGGGTGCCGGTCTGCTGGTGCGGATGGCGGTCGTCCTGGCCGTCGTACTGCTCACCCTGTGCGCCGTGCTGCGCGTGCGGGAGTACGACGCCGACCTCGCCGCGTCGGCGGATCCGGACGCACCCCGGGGCGCCACCGCCGCCCACATCGGCTCGGCCCTCCCGCCGCGCCGCGTCGAGCACCTCGTACGGTCCCTGGGCCTTGCCACGCATCCCACACCCGCGGACCGCCTGACCGTGCTCGCCGATCCGGCGCGGTCCTGGGGCCTGTCGTCCCCGGAGTGCCTCACCACCGGGCTCGCCGCAGGCCTGGTGTTCACCGACCTGTCGCTACTGGTGGCCGCCCTGATGCCCGAGCACACCCGACTCGCCTACATGGTGGCCGGATTGCTGACCGGCTGGGTCGTCGCCGGGGTGGTGACCGTGGCGTGGTGGCGGGCAGTCGCCGTCGGACACCGTGACGCGTCCGGCCGGCGCGCGGCGCGGGCCGGAGCCGCGCTCGGTCTCGGTGTGCTCCTGGGCAGCCAGCTCGCCGGGCGGGCGGCCGGTGACTGGGTACGGGACACCGGCACGGCGGACGGGCTGGCCACGGCGCTCTCCCTGACCCATGTGCCGCGCGGGCAGACGCTGGCCCTGGGGGCGGCGCTCGTGGCCGGCGGGGCGCTGTTCGCCCTCTGGACCACCTCCCTCGCCAGAGCCCTGGGGGCCACGGTGGACGGTTCCCGTTCGGCAGCCCCCTGCGCGGCGGCCGTCGGACTGTCCGGGGTCCTGCTGGCCGTGCCGCTGAGCAGTTGGTTCCTGTTCGCCCGGCTGACGGCGGCCGGTGCCGCCCCTGACATCCGGTGGGCGGTGGTCGACACGCCCTGGTGGGTGACGGGGATGCTGACGACCGTCGTCGGCGCACTGGTACCGGCGGCCGCCGCCCGCGGCCCGAGGCGTCCGGGGCAGAGCGGCACCGGGGGACTGCGGTCCTTGGTCCTGCCGGCTGCCGCCGCGGTCCTGATCACGGCCGGGGCAGGATGGGCGGCATTCGGCGGCGGACCGGCCACGGCACCGGCCACAGCACCGGCCGCGCACTCCTCCGACGACGCGACGACGTCTGCGGCGCCGACGACTCCGACGACGCCGACGGACTCACCGGACGCCCCGGACGCCCCCGCCTCCGGCAGCGGTGACCGGACCGTACCCCTGGAGCAACTCCCGTTGCTGCCGCCCGAGGAGGAGCGGACGGACGCCATGAGGACGGACACCGCCCTCGTCTGCCGTGCGTTGTCCCTGGGCGGTACCGCCGTCTGGTCCGACCCCCAACACCGCGCCGATACGGCCGAGTTGCTCGGCGGTCCCGACGACACCGTGCTGCGGGCCGCCTCCGCCGTCCTGCTGCGCGACGGGTCGGGGCCCCTGGACGAGCACGCGCTGGTCGCCTCCGTCCTGCGCTGCGACCTGTACTTCCGCTACGGCCGCTGACCGGCCGTGCCCGACGATCCGCCCGCCGTCCGAGGAGGCACCCGTGAGCCCGAGATCCGCGGCGACGTCCGGCGCCGGCCGACGTCGGCTCGCCGCCCTGCCGGTCGTGCTGGCGATGCTCGCGCTGCCGGCGGGTGCGGCCCTCGCCGGCTGCGACAGTGAACGCGACCGGCCGGACACCGTGGAGCCGACGCAGGCGCCCCTGCCCTCCCCCGGTACCGCGGCCGACCTTTCCACGGCGCTCCTCACCACCGCCCAGTTACCGGCCGGCTATGTGAAGACAGTGCTGCGGAACGAGCCCCCGACGCGCTCCGACCGTCCCGGATGCGTCACCGCACTGAACGCACTGGAGTCCTTTCCCGGTACCCGCCCCGGCGCGGTGGAGGCCCGGGTCACCTTCGCCCGGAGTCGGAGCGGACCGTTCCTCCAGCAGGTACTGCGCCGACTGCCGGGGACCGGGGCACAGCAGGACCTGGAACAGGCGGTGGGTGCGCTGTCCGGCTGCGCCGAGTTCTCCATCGGCTGGAGCGACGGCGCCACCGGCACGGAGCGCGTGGTGCCGCGCGGCTCGGCGGGGATCGGGGGCGCCTCGTGGCACGCCACGGTCACCGCGACCACCGGAACGTTCACCGTCCAGGAGACCCTGGTCCTGGTGGTCGTCGAGAAGACCCTGCTCGTGATCAGTGACGCGGGCAGCCCCACGGCACCCGAGCGCTCCCGCACGCTGGCCCTGGCCCGTACCGCCGCGTCCCGCATCCCCTGACCCCAGTTGCAACTGAGCTGCGAGGAGCCCGAGTCGGCCGGCGCTGATCTCGGACGGGGCTCCGGCAGACGCTCCGCTTCGGACGCCCCTCCACCGGCACCCGAACCGTTCCGGCAGGACGACCTGACCAGGCGATTGACCGAAGACCTCATGGAGCCGACCCCGACGCCGACTACGGCCTGCTCATGGACGTCCCGGACGGCGCCCCGGGGCACCGGGACCCGGCCCTCACGGAGGAGGAACGGGCAGCGGGCGACACGATGATGATCTGCGTGTCCCGGTGCCGGGGCGACCGCCTGGTGCCGGACCTGTGACGCGGTCCCGGCTCAGGACGTCAGGTACGCCTCCACTTCACTGAACTGTCCCGCCGGCCAGCCCGTGTTGGCGCCGACGGTCAGGCGGAGGTAGCGCAGATCGGTGCTGCCGGGCAGGGCGACCGTGGCCGTGTTGCCGGTGGCCGGGTCGAAGCGGTAGCCCTGTGCGCCGACGGCCGTGGAGTAGTTCGAACCGTCGGTGCTGCCGAGTACCGTGATGGTCTGGGTACGGGCACCCCAGGCCGAGGACGGGGGCAGCTTCAGCACGAGGCGGCGGACCGCGTAGGTGGAGCCGAGGTCGACCGTCCAGGACTGCGGGAAGGCGTTGTTGGTGGACTCCCAGTAACTGTTCGGGTCGCCGTCGACCGCCTTGCCCGGCGTGTACACGTCCTGCGAACCGGTCGCGGTGGCCGGGCGGCCCTTGGCCAGGTTGCGGGCCGGGTCGGGGTCGGGGTTGCCCTGGCCCGGCCGGGGCCAGGTGGAGCAGTCCGACCAGGTGCTGGACCAGCCGGAGTTGCCGCCGCCGTCGGTGAGCGCGAAGGAGCCGGAGTTCGCCGGATAGGGGCAGTTGTAGATGCCGGCGGCGCCGACCTGGGTGGCGGTGACGTCACGGAAGGCGGCCGCGCCCTGCGCCTCGGCCTGGACCACGACCGTCCCGGTGTTCCGCACGGTCGCACCCGTCACGTTGACGTTCCTGACCGGGTACCCCTGCCCGCCCCCGGAGACGAACTCGAAGGCGCTGTAGGGGCTGTCGGTGATCATCGTGTTGGTGATGTTCACCGTCGCGTTGATCGCGCTGTCGTAGGAGTCGACGCGCAGCGCCCCCATCGGATGGTTCCAGTTGGGGTTCATCGCGCCGGCGCGCACCAGCGTGTTGCCGTCGACCGTGATGGTGCCGGACAGCGGGGAGAAGGGGTCGAGGAACTTCTGGTTGGAGATCGCGATGCCGCTGCCGAGGGCGTTGGTGTCGGAGATCAGGTTGTTCTTCACCGCGATGTCGGTGCCGCCGTAGACGGCGATGCCGTTGGCGAGGTTGGGCTGCGAGATCGTGTTGTTCTCGAAGCTGGAGTTCGTGTCGGGTGAGTAGAGCGACCACATGGCGAGCGCGTCGTCGCCCTGGTTGCGCAGGAAGTTGTTGCTGACGCGGACGCCCTTGGCGGTGCCGTTGAGGTTGAGGCCGTCGGCGGTGGTGTCGAGGATGCGGTTGTTCTCCACCACCAGGTTGTCGTTGTTGCCCATCAGCCACAGCCCGACCTTCATGTGCTGGATCCACATGCCGGAGACGGACGAGTTCGGGCCGAGGGATCCGTTGACGAAGTTGTCCGGGCTGGAGTCGACGCGCTCGGTGACCTCGCCGATCACCGCGAAGTCCTTGATGTGCACGCCTCCGGAGGAGCTGGACTGGTCGATGAACCGGGAGGTGTGCACGACCGAGTACCAGCTGCCCGCGCCCTGCAGCGTCACGTTCTGCACACCGCTGAGCGAGGAGGTGATGCGGTAGTCGCCCTGCGGGATCCACACGACTCCGCCCTGGGCGGCGGCGATGGCGTCCCGGAAGGCCTGGGTGGAGTCGCCGTTGCCGCTCGGGTCGGCGCCCTTGGACACCACCGACACCGATCCGGCGGGCTGGGAGGCGGCCCCCGCGACCTGTTCGAAGTCGGCGACGTCCACGGTGACCTGGGTACCCGTCGGCTCGAAGGCGATCTTGTCACCCGCCTGGACGGTCTGCCCCAGCAGCAGCCGGGCGTTGTCGAAGAAGTGGTGGGTCTTCGCACCCGGGATCCAGCCGGTGTCGACGTAGGAGTACTTGGAGGTCACCAGGAGCGTCTTGGCCAGCTTGGTGCCGTTGACGTACACGCTGAGCGAACCGGACTGACCGTCCGGGACACTGTATGCAACATTCACGGCATTGGATGCACGCGGCACCGTGAACTCCACGCGCTGCCCGGAGGCGAGCCGTACGGCCTGCCGTCCGGAGGCCTCCGAGGCGAGGGTGCCCTGCGTGTAGTCGGGGCCGATCTTCGTGCCGGTGGTGCTCGCCGACTCGGCCTCGACGGAGGTGAAGGGGAGCGTGGCGCCCGAAGCCGCGTGGGCGGCGGGGGCCACGGCGACGAGCATGCCGGCGGCGAGGGCGACTACCGCCCCGATGGATGGCATGTGCCTGACATGTCGGACGGTGCTGGTGTGCATGTGCCGATCCCTTCGTGGTGGGGGTACGTGGGACAGCAAGAGGTGCGGATGCGGCTCAGGCACGCAGCCAGGCCGCCGTGTCCTGCGGCAGCCGGCCCGCGTCGTCCAACGGGCCGCTGCTCAGCAGGAGTCGGGAGTGCGCGGGCAGTTCGGCCGGGGCGGCGGCGAGGTTCACCATGCAGGTCACGTGCTCCGCACGGGAGAAGGCGAGCACGCCCTCGGGGGCGGGGAGCCAGATCAGGGGGCCGTCGCGGAAGACCGGACGGGTGGCGATGGCCTCGCGGTAGAGGGTCAGCATGGAGTATGCGTTCTGCTGCTGCCGGTCGACCGCATACGATGTCCAGTCGACCGGCTGCGGCAGCCACGGCTCCTCGTGCGAACCGAATCCCGCATACGGCGCGTCGGCCGCCCAGGGCAGCGGCACCCGGCAGCCGTCACGGCCCGGGTCGACACCATGCGATCGGAAGTACATCGGATCCTGTATGCGGTCGACCGGGATCTCGGCCTCCGGCAGCCCCAGCTCCTCCCCTTGGTACAGGTACACCGCCCCGGGCAGCGCCAGCGACAGCAGCGCCGCCGCCCGTGCCCGGCGGGTGCCGAGCGCCAGGTCCGTCGGGGTGCCGAACGCCTTGGTGGCGAAGTCGAAGCCGGTGTCCGCACGGCCGTAGCGGGTGACGGTCCGGGTCACGTCGTGGTTGCAGAGCACCCAGGTGGCCGGGGCGCCGACGGGGGCGTGCTCGGCGAGGGTGCTGTCGATGGCGGCGCGCAGCCGTCCGGCGTCCCAGGGGCAGGACAGGAAGGAGAAGTTGAAGGCGGTGTGGAGTTCGTCGGGGCGCAGGTAGCGGGCGAAGCGTTCCGGGTCGGGGAGCCAGACCTCGCCGACGAACACACCGTCGTAGGCGTCGGCGACGGACCGCCAGGAGCGGTAGATGTCGTGGAGTTCGTCGCGGTCGACGAACGGGTGCGGCTCCGGACGGGTGGCCAGATCGGGCAGGTCCGGGTCCTTGGCGAGCAGGGCCGCCGAGTCGATGCGCACGCCGGCGACGCCGCGTTCGAACCAGAAGCGCAGGATGTCCTCGTGCTCCTGACGGACGGCCGGGTGGGCCCAGTTGAGGTCGGGCTGCTCGGGGGTGAACAGGTGCAGGTACCAGTCTCCGTCGGGGAGCCGGGTCCACACCGGTTCGGTGGAGCCGACGAACTGCGACGGCCAGTCGTTGGGCGGGAGTTCGCCGTCGGCTCCGCGTCCGGGCCGGAAGTGGAACAGCTCGCGCTCGGGGCTGCCCGGTCCGGCGGCGAGGGCCGCCCGGAACCAGGGGTGCTGGTCGGAGACGTGGTTGGGCACGATGTCGACGATCGTGCGGATGCCCAGTTCGCGCGCCTCGGAGATGAGTTTCTCGGCCTCGGCGAGGGTGCCGAAGGCCGGATCGACGGCACGGTAGTCGGCGACGTCGTAGCCGCCGTCCTTCATGGGCGAGAGGTACCAGGGGTTGAACCACAGGGCGTCCACGCCGAGTTCGGCGAGATACGGCAGTTTCGCGCGGACTCCCGCGAGGTCGCCGGTGCCGTCGCCGTCGCCGTCCGCGAAGCTGCGGACGTACACCTGGTAGATGACGGCCGAGCGCCACCAGCCAGGGTCCTTCGGGGCATGGGTGGGCTGTCCCACTGGGCTTCCCTTTCTGTAGACGGGACGTCTTCTGCAGACGGGGCGTCGGCGTCAGCCCTTGGTGCTGCCCGCGCTGATCCCGGCGATGATGTGCCGCTGGAAGACGAGGAACAGCGCCACCATCGGGATGCTGGCGATCACCATCGCGGCGACGAGCACGGTGAGCTGGATGTTCTGCGACAGCTGGACCAGGGCCACGCTGATCGGCTGTCTCTCGGTGTCGGAGAAGACCATCAGCGGCCACAGGAAGTCCTGCCACACCCCGACCAGCGCGAAGATCGACACCACGCCGAGGACCGGCCGGGACATGGGCAGCACGACCGACCACAGGATGCGCAGCTTGCCGGCACCGTCGATCTCGGCGGCCTCCAGGACGTCGCGCGGCAACTGGTCGAAGAACCGCTTCAGCAGGTACAGGTTGAAGGCGTTGGCGACGGCCGGCAGCCAGATGCCGAGGGGGTCGTTGAGCAGGCTGGTGTGGACCAGCGGGAGGTCGGCGGCGGTCAGGTACTTGGGGACGACCAGCGCCTGTGCGGGGACCATCAGGGTGGCGAGGATGCCGCCGAGGATCACCTTGCCGAAGGCGGGCCGCAGCCTGGACAGGGCGTAGGCGGCGGCCGTGCAGAACACCAGCTGGAACGCCCAGGCTCCGGCCGCCTGCACCACCGTGTTCCACAGGTGCCGCGGCAGCTGCATCAGGTTCCAGGCGTCGGTGTAGCCGTCGGTGTGCCAGTGCTTCGGGATCAGGGTCGGCGGGGTCCGGGCGACCTCGTCCGGGGACTTCATCGCGCCGGTCGCCATCCAGTAGACCGGGAAGAGGAAGGCGAGCGCGAAGAGCAGGACGACGCCGGTGAACACGGTCCAGTAGAGGACCTTGCCGCGGGGCCGGGCGAGCGTGGCCGGAGAGATCAGGGTCCGGGTGCTCATGCGTCCCCCTCGGAGCGGGTGAGCCGCAGGTAGACGGCTGAGAAGGCGCCGAGCAGGACGAGGAGCATCACGCTGAGCGCGCAGGCACCGCCGAAGTCGTTGTAGAGGAAGGCGTACTTGTAGATGAGGTAGAGGACGGTGACCGTGGCGTTCTCCGGTCCGCCGCCCGTGATCACGAACGGTTCGGTGAACACCTGCATCGTGGCGATGATCTGAAGGAGCATCAGCATCAGGATGACGAACCGGGTCTGCGGGACCGTCACGTGCCGGACGCGCTGGAGCAGGTTGGCGCCGTCCAGTTCGGCGGCCTCGTACAGCTCGCCGGGGATGGACTGCAGGGCGGCGAGGTAGATGAGGACGGTGCCGCCCATGTTGGCCCAGGTGGCCACGATCACCAGCGAGACGAGCGCGGTGTCGGTGCCGTTGGACCAGTTCGAGGTGGGCAGGTGCAGGAAGCGCAGCGCCTCGTTGGCGAGGCCGGATCCGGGGTCGTAGAACCACTTCCACAGCAGGGCGCTGACCACGGGCGGGATCATCACCGGCAGGTAGACCACGACCCGGAAGAACGCCTTCGCGTGCCTCAGTTCGTTGAGGACGAGGGCGAGGACGAAGGGGACGGCGAAGCCGATCAGCAGGGCGAGCAGGGTGAAGGTGAGGGTGTTGCGCCAGGCCGCGGTGAACTCGGGGTCGTGCAGGACGCGGGTGAAGTTGGCGGTGCCGACCCACTCGGGCGAGGAGCCGGGCGTGTACTTCTGGAAGGCGATGACGACCGCGCGGATCGCCGGATACCAGGAGAAGAGCGCGAAACAGATCAGGCCGCCGAGGAGGAACGCGTAGGCGCGGGCCTGGTCGGCCAGGCGGCGCCGTCCCCGGTCCCCTGCCGGGGGCGGCGCCTGGACGGGATGGACGGCGGCCTCCTCGACCGGGCGCCGTTCGGCCGTCTTCGTCATGGCGGTCAGCTCCGGGCCAGAATGCTGTCGATCTTGCCGGACGCGTCCTCGAGGAGTTGGTCGATGTCCGCGTCCTTCTCGGTGAGGACGGCGGAGACGACGCCGTCGAGGACGGAGTAGATCTGCTGGGCGTTCGGCGGCTCGATCTTCATCCGGAGCTGCTGGTTGCCGTCGAGGAAGGCCTGGTAGTTCTCCACCGGAACGTTGGCGTCGGCCTTCTTGGCCTGCTGGTCCTTGGCGTCGGCGGCGCCGGTGAACAGGCGCGGCTCGGGCAGTCCCACGGGGGCGTCGTTCTTCTTGGCGCGGGCGTAGTCGCCGAGGAAGCCCGTGCCCGGGGTGAGGAACATGTGGTCGAGCCACTGCAGGCCGGCGCGGATCTGGGCGGGCGTGTCCTTCTTGTTGAACATGTAGCCGTCGCCGCCGATGAGGGTGCCCTTGCCGCCGGGCATGGGCGCGAGGGCGAGGTCTTTGTAGTCGCCGCCCTTCTCCTTGACCAGGATCGGGATGTTGTCGGGGGCGCCGAGGTACATGCCGAGCTTGCCCGAACCCATCATCTGCTGCACGTCGTTGATGATCAGGAGCTGCTTGCTGCCCATCGAGTCGTCGGTCCACCGCATGTCGTGCAGGTTCTGCAGGACGGCGTGGCCCTCGGGGGTGTCGACGGTGGCCTTCCTGCCGTCGGCGCTGACGACGTCGCCGCCCTGCGCGTACAGCTCGGCGGTGAAGTGCCAGCCGCCCTGGTTCTGTGCGCTGTAGTCGGCGTACCCGACGGTTCCGTTGCCGAGGGCGGCGATCTTCTTGGCGTCTGCCCGGACCTCGTCCCAGGTCGCCGGGGGCTTGTCGGGGTCGAGGCCGGCCTTTTCGAAGAGTGTGCGGTTGTAGATCAACCCCATGCTGTATCCGGTACGCGGTATACCGTAGACCTTCCCGTCCACGGTGTAGATGTCCCGCAGCTGCTTCTGGATGGTGTCGTAGCTCTTCAGGTCCTTGAGGTACGGCGTGAGGTCGGCCGCCTGGTTGATGTCGACGACGTGCCGGGCGTCGGTGAAGTACGTGTAGAAGACGTCCTCCATCTGCCCGCCGGCGAGCTTGGCGTCGAAGGTCTTCGGGTCCTGGCAGGGGAAGGCGTCGTGCGCGACGACGTCGATGTCCGGGTTCTGCTTCTCGAAGGAGGCGATGTCCTCCTCGAAGAACCGCCGGTCGACCTCGGCGCTCCTGGGCGGCTCGCAGTTGACCGTGATGCGGGTCTTGCCGCTCGCCGTGTCGTCGCCGCCCGACCCGCAGGCGGACGCGGTGAGGGCGAGGGAGGAACAGACGCCGATCGCGGCGAGGGTACGGCGGAACCCGGTGCTTCTCATCGGTGGACCCCTCAAGGCGGGAGCGGTGGGCGCCGCACACTCAAGCACCGACGACACCTGGTCGCAAGATGTCGCGCAGAATCTGCAATTATTGAACAGGGAGTCGAAGCTTCTGGATCTCAGTCGCGCGGGGCTTGCGCGGTGGAGCCGCGCACCACCAGTTCGGGCTCGAACAGCAGCTCCTCGGCGGGTACGGCGGCGCCCCCGATCTGTACGTTCAGCAGTTCCACGGCCGCGCGGCCCATGGCCTCGATGGGCTGGCGGACGGTGGTCAGCGGGGGTTCGGTGCAGTTCATGAAGGCGGAGTCGTCGTAGCCCACGACGGAGATCCGCCCGGGGACGTCGTACCCCTTGCGGCGGGCGGCCCGGATCGCACCCAGGGCGAGGGGGTCGCTGGCGCAGATGATGCCGGTGACGCCCCGGTCGATCAGCCGTGCGGCGGCCGCGTGACCGCCCTCGATGGAGAAGATGGCCCGGGCGACGCACTCGTCCGGCAGGTCGGGGGCGAAGGCGCGGGCGGCGGCCAGTTTGCGGGCCGAGGGGACGTGGTCGCCGGGGCCGAGGACCAGGCCGATCCGCTCGTGGCCGAGGGAGGCCAGGTGCCGCCAGGCCTGCTCGACGGCCACGGCGTCGTCACAGGACACGCCCGGGAAGCCCAGGTGCTCGATGGCCGCGTTGACCAGCACCACGGGGATGTTGCGGTCGGCGAGCAGCCGGTAGTGGTCGTGCGGGGCGTCGGCCTGTGCGTACAGGCCGCCGGCGAAGACGACGCCGGAGACCTGCTGCTGCAGCAGCAGCTCCACGTAGTCCGCCTCGGAGACCCCGCCCCTGGTCTGTGTGCACAGCACCGGGGTGAGCCCCAGCTGGGCGAGTGCGCCGCCGATGACCTCGGCGAACGCCGGGAAGATGGGGTTCTGCAGCTCCGGCAGGACCAGGCCGACGAGCCGGGCTCGTTCGCCGCGCAGCTGGGTGGGGCGCTCGTAGCCGAGAACGTCGAGGGCCGTCAGGACCGCCCGCCGGGTGGCTTCGGAGACTCCGGGCTTGCCGTTGAGCACCCGGCTGACCGTGGCCTCGCTGACCCCGACCTTCTTCGCCACTTCCGCAAGTCGTCGCGTCATGCACGCAAGACTAGCGCAAGTAACGCAAGTCATTTGCGTAGACGAGGACAGGGGCTTTCCGGCCCGGCCCCGTCGGCGACCTGAACGCCGACGGAGCCGGGTCAGCCCTCGTGCGCCGGGACGACCGTCAGATGCGCGCCCGCGCCGCGCGGCCGGCGCGTGCGGCGCGAGGCCCCGGCCGGGCGGCGGGCGTCGCGCAGGACCATCGTCAGACGGGTGCAGCCGATCTCCCGGAGGGTCGCGGGCGTCTCGTCGACGATCCGGCACTCGGTCGGACCCCGGCGCGGGTCGGGGTGGAACAGGAGGCGCACGGCGCCGTCGAGTCGTGTCCCGGCCTCGCCGACGGCGCGGATCCAGTGCGGCAGGCCCTGCCGGTAGGCGGCCTCCATGATCGGGTCCTGGGCGATGTCCCGGCGGACGGCCTGCAGTTCGTGATCGTGGCCGTACCGCTCGATCGCGGTCTTGAAGTGGGCCAGCATCGGCAGGCACCAGCCCGCCTCGTGCTCGCCGAGGATCTCGCCGGCATCGGGGTGGAAGAGGACGAACCGGAGGAGGTTCTGCTCGGGCATGGCCGTCGGGTGAGGACGCGCGCCGCGGAAGAGTGTCCCGAACGCACCGTTGGCCATGACGACGTTCCAGCGGTGGTCGACGACCAGGGACGGGAAGGTGACGGCCTCCAGAAGTGTGGCGTAGTCCTGGAGATACGCCTGGGTGTCACAGCCCTCGGGGACGGGCCGCGGCGCCGGCCACTGCCCTCCTGCCTGATGTGCCATCGGGAGGTCACCCCTCTTGCCTCTGCGGCCTTCACGCGGCGAAGCGATCCTGCTGCCCGGCGGGGGCCATGTCAACTATCGTGGCATTCCATGCCGGTTGACGGCTGAAATCCGCCACAGTTGTGGCGAGACCTGGATGTGAGTTCGAAGCACCCGCTACTCTCCGGGAAGTTCACGACAACCGCTTGTGAGAAGCACCGCGCATCTCAAGCCCTCGAGAGACGTAGGAGTTCTGTCGGTGACGGATGGCTACGAGGATCCGGGCGCCACGGAGACCGCTCAGCTGCCGGCCGTCGTCGCCCGCGTCACCGCACTCGCCGACCGGCTCGGCGTGCCGCACGCCGAGGTCTTCGACGTAGGGCGCCTCCGTGTCGCCTGCGGTGTCCCGGATCCGGTGGTCAAGGCCCTGCTCAGCGGCCGTCCGGCGGGCGAACCGGACGTCCAGGCCCGTTTCCTGCAGCGCCTGGACCTGCTGCGCCGCACCCGGCTGAAGCCGGGCGGCCGCAAGTACACCCAGCAGGAGATCGCCGACGGCGCGAGCATGTCACGGCAGCAGGCCGGCGCGCTCATCAACGGCGACCGCCGGCCCACCATGGAGCACTGCGACGCCCTGCAGCGGTTCTTCCGCGTGCACGCGGGCTTCCTCACGGCGGAGGACCCGGAGGCGCTGGCGGGCGCACTGCAGCGCACCGAGCAGGAGCTGCTGCAGAAGCTCGCCGACCGGGAGCGGGCCGCGGCCGAGGCGGCTGACGATCCGCTGGAGCGGCTGCTGCAGGACCACGGGGTGCGCGGGATCGCCTGGCGGGCCGCGCAACTGCCCACCGACCAGCACCGGGACAAGGTCGCGGAGTGGCTCGACATGCTCCTGGAGAGCGTCAAGCGGCCCGAGTCGTGAACCTGGGGAGGACTGTGGGCATCGGCAGGGACATGCGCCGGCTGTGCGCCGAGCTGGTCGGGGAACTCACGCTGCCCGCGCCTGCCCCGCCGCACGAGCTGTACCGCGCGCTGTGCGAGGCGATGAGCCGCCGCCGCGGCCGCCCCGTGCACTTCCGTACGGCCGTCTTCCCGCCCGGTACGGCCAGCGGGCTGTGGCTGGACATGGCCGACCGCGACCTGGTCGTGGTGGAGGAACGCACCGCGCCCCAGCACCAGTTGGTGATCCTGGGCCACGAGCTGTGGCACATGCAGGCCGACCACTGCGGCCACCAGCTCGACGGTGCCGGCGTCGGCGTCGCCACGCGCCTGCTGAGCGACGACACCGACGAGGCCGCGCTGCAGGCCACGGTCCTGCGGGTCGCCGCCCGCACCCGCTTCGACCAGGCCGAGGAACGCGAGGCCGAGACCTTCGGCCTGCTCCTCGCCAGCAAGTGCCGTACCTGGCTGACCGGTTCGGCCCCGCGCGGCATCGGCCGACGCGACGACGTGGCGGGCCGCATCGAGGCGTCCCTGGGGTATCCCGGACCGCAGGGCTGACCGGACCGGGAGCCGGGACCGCAAGGCCGAACGGACCGGCGCCCGCAACTGCAAGGGATGACTGGACCGGCGCCCGGGCCCCCGCAGCGCCGACCGGCCCCGAGGCCGGGGGGCCGGGGGGCCGGACCTGCGTCCAGGGTGTTCCGGTGGCGCTCCGTTCCGCTGAGCGGGCGAACCCGCACGAAGCCGAACGGCGTTGTCAGTGGCGGACGGCAAGCTGGATGCGTGCGCCGTACGTCGCGGTGCACAGCGCCGCAGGGCGTGTGACCGTGATGCCGAACCGGGGAGAGCCGATCGATGCACACCGCCGTACTGACCGACCGTGAGCGCACCGCCGTCCAGGCCTATCTGCGGCTGTTGCAGACCGTGCGCGCCGCGTTCGACGGACCACCGGACGGGGGGCGCCCCGTCGTCGTGCCGCCCACCGTGCTGGCCGAGGCGGAGCGGGCGCTGGCGCGGGCGGGACTCGCGGGCAACGAGGAGGAGTTCTTCCGGCTGCTGCGCCACTGGTGCCCGCAGCAGTGAGCCCGGGAGCCCCTGGCCGTCCCGCTCAGTGGTGCGGGACGGCCACCGCCGTCAGCACCAGACCGCTCCCGACCAGCCAGCTGCCTTCGAAGGCGTCCAGTCGTACGCCGTCCACGACCGGCCCGGGGACGAGGAGCCGGGCGTGGAAACGGCCGCGCGTGCCGGGCCCCGGTTCGGGGACCAGCTCGATGTCGGCCTCGGAGAAGTCCAGCCAGGCGCGGGTGAGCGGAAACCACGCCTTGTAGACGGACTCCTTGGCGCTGAACAGCAGCCGGTCCCAGTGGACGTCGGGCAGGTCGGCGCAGAGCGTGCGCTGCCGGTGCTGCTCGGCGGGCAGGGCGATGGTGTCGAAGACGCCGTCCGGGAGCGGTGCGTGCGATTCTCCGTCGATCCCGAGGGAGGCCAGGTCCGCGGCGCGGACCAGGGCGGCGGCGCGGTAGCCGTCGCAGTGGGTCATGCTGCCGGTCAGCCCGTCCGGCCAGTCGGGGGCGCCGCGCTCGCCGGTCAGTACCGGCTGCGGCGGCACACCGAGCTTCTCCATGGCGCGCCGGGCACAGACCCGTACCGCCGTGAACTCCCGGCGGCGCTTGGCCACCGCCCGTGCCACGAGCTGCTGCTCCTGCGGGTACAGCGCGGCTTCGTCGGTCTCCTGGTCACCGAACGCTTCCACGGCCACCGCCGACTTCGGGAGCAGCTCCTCGATCACCGGGTCCGACCTCCATCGGCAGGATGCGGCGCAGCTGCCCCGGGGGGACCGGGCGCTTGCGCCATTCGCGGGGGTATCCCACGGACACCTCTTCGAAGCGGACACCCTCGTGCCAGGTGGTCCGCGGGATGTGCAGATGTCCGTAGACCATGGTCTCGACGCGGAACCGGCGGTGCCAGTCGGCGGTCAGGCCGGTGCCGCACCACATGGCGAACTCCGGGTGCCACAGCACGTCCATCGGGTGCCGGTCGAGCGGATAGTGGCCCGCGAGGACGGTGGGCAGGTCGGCGGGCAGGTCGGCGAGTCTGCGCTCGGTCTCGGCGACCCGGGCGCGGCACCAGTCCTCGCGCGTCGGGTAGGGGTCGGGGTGCAGCAGGTACTCGTCGTTGCAGACGATGCCGGTGCTGTGCGCGTAGGCCAGCCCCTCCTCCTTGGTGGCGCAGCCGGCCGGCAGGAAGGAGTAGTCGTACAGCAGGAACAGCGGGGCGACGACGACCGGACCGCCGGGGCCGTGCCACACCGGGTACGGGTCCTCGGGCGTGGTCACCCCCAGTTCACGGCACACGTCGACGAGGTGCTCGTAGCGGGCGACTCCGCGCAGGGTGACGGTGTCCTTCGGATGGGTCCACAGGTCGTGGTTGCCGGGCGCCCACAGGACCTTGCGGAAGCGGTCCGCGAGTGTGCCGAGGGCCCAGCGGATGTCCGCCACGGTCTCCGCGACGTCCCCGGCCACGATCAGCCAGTCGTCGTCCGTGCGCGGGCGCATCCGCTCGACGAGCGCGCGGTTGTCCGCATAGGAGACGTGCAGGTCGCTGATGGCCAGCAGCTGTCCGGCCCCGGCCGTCGACTCCACGCGCGCCCCTTCCGATCTTCCCGTCGACACCACAACAACACACTCACCGACCGGCGGACAAGGGCCACCCCGTGCCGGGTGGCCCTGGACAGCCCGGGGAAATCCGTAACATCCGCGTTGCACGCACGGGCTCTTGAAAGCCGTATGATCGCCCCAACGCCGACGCCCCTAATCCCCCTTCGCACAGGGCCGTTTGGTGTCCCTTCCTCCCTCCTGCCCGGGCACGGGCCGCTGAGCCCTGCCCGAAAACCCTGAAAGGCGGCCTGCATGCCCTCTCGCGTACGCGTCTGGCTCAACCGCACGTACGCGGAGAACGTGTTCTTCATGGATCAGCTGCGGAGAAATCCCAGCGACCGGGCGGTCGAGATCCATGCCACGCACGGGGACGCCGACTCCCCCGTGCTGGCCGCCGCCGACACCGCCGACCTGGAGCCGGAGGGCCTGTCCCCGGCCGCCTACGTCGAATACGCCCTGGACCAGTGCGCACGGCGCGGCATCGACGTGTTCGTGCCCCGGCTGCACCAGAGGGCGATCGTCGCGCACCGCGTCGACTTCCGGGCCGTGGGTACGGCGCTGCTGGCGCCGACGCGCGAGGCGGTGGCCGTGTTCGAGGACAAGGCGACCGCGTACGAGGCGGTCCGCTCGGTCGGTGTGCCGGTGCCGCCGTGGTGGCGGGTGCGCACGGCGGACGAACTCGTCGCCGCCGTCGAGGAGTTGGAGGCCGCCGGGCACCGAGCCTGCTTCAAGCCGGCCGCCGGTGCGGGCGGGGTGGGCTTCCGTGTGATCACCCGCGCCCCCTTCTCGCTCCTGCACCTCAGCGGCTTCCCCGGCCCGTACGTCCAGCTGGATCTGGTCGTCGAGGCGCTGAGGCAGGCCGAGGAGCCGGTGGACTGGCTGGTGATGCCGCGCCTGGAGCAGCCGGAGGTGTCCGTCGACTGCCTGACCGGTCCGGACAACCGCCTCCGGCTGGCCGTGGGCCGGACCAAGAACGGCCGCCGTCGGGGCTTCACGCTGCACGAGCAGTGGCTGGAGCCGGCCCGGCTGATCGCGGAGGGCTTCGGGCTGCACCACCTGTCCAACATCCAGTTCCGGATGCTCGGCGACCGCCCGGTGCTCATGGACGTCAACACGAGGCCCGCCGGGGGCCTGCACCAGCTGTCGCTCTGCGGGGTGAACGCGCCGTGGGCCGCGGTGCAGTTGGCGCTGGGCGAGGACCCGGGGGTGATCGAGCCGCCGTTCCTGGGGCAGGACTACACGGTGGTGTCGGGGCCGCGTCCGTTGCGGGCGGTGTCCCTGCCGCAGCAACGCGTCGAGGAGGCAGAGGTTCTGCTGCCGGCGGTGCCCGCGCCCGCTGCCGCGGTCACCACGGAGGCGGGCGCCGCCGCCATCGCCCCCGCATAGTCTCGACAGCCACACCGGTCTGGACCAATCTCGGCGCATCCTCTTGACACCTCGATTGGTCCATACCAACTTGGTGGGCGCATTCCCGCACTCCCCCTGCACTCCCGAACACCCCATTCCCCACAGGGAGATCGCGTGCGCCACACACCCGGGCGTCACAGACGCCGGCTCCTCGCTCTGCTCGGCACCGCCGCCCTCGCGCTCGGCGGGGCCATCGCGCTGCCGGGCACCGCCCAGGCGGCCAACATCCTCACCAACCCCGGCTTCGAATCGGGCAGTCTCTCCCCCTGGACCTGCACCGGCAACCTCGGTTCGGTCGTCTCCTCCCCCGTGCACGGCGGCTCCAAGGCTCTGCAGGGCGCCGTGACGTCGAGCGACAATGCGCAGTGCAGCCAGACGGTCGCGGTCCAGCCGAACACGACGTACTCGCTGAGCGGCTGGGTCCGCGGCAGTTACGTCTATCTCGGCGTCAACGGCGGCGCCTCCACCTGGACGACGTCCCCCTCGGCCTACAGCCAGCTCAGCGTCTCCTTCACCACCGGCGCCTCGCAGACCAGCGCCACCATCTATGTGCACGGCTGGTACGCGCAGGGCTCCTACGACGCCGACGACATCAGCCTGGACGGCCCGGGCGGCGGAGGCGGCGGGGACACCCAGGCGCCGACCGCGCCCGGCGGGCTCACCTCCACCGGCAAGACCTCCTCCAGCGTGTCGCTCCAGTGGAACGCCGCCTCGGACAACGTGGGCGTGACGGCGTACGACATCTACAGCGGCACCAGCCAGGTCCTCAGCGTCTCCGGTACGTCCGCCACGGTCAGCGGACTGTCACCGAGCACGGCGTACACCTTCACGGTCAAGGCACGGGACGCGGCCGGGAACACCTCCGCGGCATCCAACTCCGTCTCCGTCACCACGGACGCGGGCAGCGGCGGCGGCACCGGCTTCAAACAGGCCGCGCCGTACCTGTACGAGGGCTGGGGCGACCCGCCGAGCCCGAGCACGGTGATGAGCGCGACCGGCATCAAGTGGTTCACGATGGCGTTCGTGCTGGACTCCGGCGGCTGCACCCCCGCCTGGGACGGCAGTCGGGCGCTGACCGGCGGGGTCGACCAGAGTGCCATCAACCAGATCCGTTCGGCGGGCGGTGACATCGTCCCGTCGTTCGGCGGCTGGCAGGGCAGCAAGCTCGGCGCCAACTGCTCCTCGTCGAGCGCGCTGGCCGGGGCCCTGCAGAGGGTGATCGACGCCTACTCGCTCAAGGCGATCGACATGGACATCGAGAACACGGACGAGTTCGAGAACGAGGCCGTGCAGGCGAAGATCCTCACCGCCCTGAAGACGGTCAAGGCCAACAACCCCGGCCTGAAGACCATCGTCACCTTCGGGACGTCCACCACCGGTCCGACGTACTACGGCAACCGGCTCATCGAGCAGGCGCAGTCGCTCGGCGCGAACATCGACGTCTTCACGATCATGCCGTTCGACTTCGGCGGCGGCTCGGACATGTACGGCAACACGGTGAACGCGGCCGAGGGCCTGAAGAACAAGCTGAAGTCCACCTTCGGCTGGGACGACGCGACCGCCTACTCCCACATCGGCATCTCCGGCATGAACGGCCTGTCCGACCAGCAGGAGAACACCACCCCGGCGATCTGGACCCAGATCCGCGACTGGGCGAACGCGCACCACATCGCCCGGCTCGCCTACTGGGCCGTCAACCGCGACCGGCCGTGCCCCGGCGGCGGCGTGGTGAGCAACTGCTCCGGCATCAGCCAGAGCACCTGGCAGTTCACCTCGATCACGGCCGGCTTCACCGGCTGAGCGAGGCACCGGCGCGACCGGAATCCCCCGGCTTCAGGGCCGGGGGATTCTTTTTCCGCCCGGGGTGTATCAGCGGGCGACCTGGCCGCTCTTCATATCAGGAACACGGAAAACGGGGGAAGCACGACGGGGGACGCACCAACGGGGGAAGCACCGACGGGGGAACGGGGGATCGGGTCGGCCGGCCGCGGTCACGGGGAGCGACCGGCCGACCCGATGCACACCTGCCTCGGCGGGAGCGGGTCCGGCGGCGTCAGAAACGGCCCGCGCCCCGGTACAGCTCGAGTTCACCGTCCAGTTCCACCGCGAGCACCGTGGCGTGCGGGTCGAGGTCGGCCGCGGCGGGCGGCTCGATCCACAGCACCCCGGGCGTCTCGTGCAGACCGCCGGTGACCCGGTGGGCCAGTTCCCTGCCACTGCCGAGCACGGTGACCCGGCGCACCTTCCCGAGCAGCCCGCGTACGTTGATCTCGGCGCGCGGCACGTCGAACAGGACCAGGTACAGGGTGCGGCGGTCCGCGGACAGGGTGCTGGGGCCGTAGTGGTGCCCGGCAGGCAGCCCCCGCACGGTCCCGTACACGGCCTGAGCGTGCCTGCGGATCCAGTCGCCGAGCCCTTCGAGGCGCTCGGCCTGCTCGGCCGGGATGGTCCCGTCCTCCCTCGGGCCGACGTCGAGCAGCAGGTTGCCCCCGCCGCCGATGGTCTCCGTGAAGTACCGGATCAGCTGGTCGACCGACTTGTGGTTGTGGTCGTGGTGCTGGAAGCCCCAGGAGTCGTTGACCGTCAGGCACAGCTCCCAGGGGCCCTCGGGCGGTACGACGGGAGTGCCCTGCTCGGGCGTCGCGTAGTCGCCCTCGCCGAGCATGCGGGCGTTGAAGACGACATCGGGCGCGTACGAGCGGATCAGCGCGGCGAGTTCGCGGATGCGCCACTGCTCCTCGCTGCGGTCCCACTCGCCGTCGAACCACATCAGGTCGGGCCGGTAGCGGGAGGCCAGCTCCCGGATCTGGCCGTCCCGGTAGGCGAGGAACCGTTCCCAGGCGTCCAGGTCCTCGAACTCGGCCGCGACCTCGGAGTACCGGTTGTCCTCCTGCTCCGGCGGCCGCCCCGGCCGGCGTGTGGAGGCGTAGTCGGGGTGGCTCCAGTCGGAGTGCGAGTAGTAGAAGCCGACCTTGAGGCCCTGTTCGCGCAGGGCGGCGGCGTACGGGCCGAGGAAGTCGCGGCCCAGGCCGAGGTCGCCGTGCGCGGTGTCCCACAGGGCGACGCCGTCGTGGTGCCGGCTGGTCAGGACGGCGTACCGGGCGCCCGCGCGGGCGAACAGGGCCGCCCACTCACGGGGGTCGTAGCGCGCGGCCGTGAAGCGGTCCAGCTGGGACATGTACCGGTCGTAGGGCACGACGTCGTCGTAGAACGACCAGGACTCCTGGACGCCGTCGACGGCGTAGATGCCCCAGTGGACGAAGATCCCCAACTTGGCGTCGGTGAACCAGGGTTGCATGGTCATGGGTCAGTCCACCTCGGCGCGCCGCAGCCGCAGGGTCAGGATCTGGAAGGGCCGGAGCGCGACGCGGACCCCGCCGTCGGCCTGCACGGCCGCATCCTCGAGCGGCCGCTCCAGCAGGTCGGTGACCTGGCCGCCGGCGAGCGGGAACCCGGTGCGCAGAACACCGCTCGCCCGGCCGCCCCGGGACTCGTACAGCCGTACGACGACATCACCCGAGCGGTCGTCGGCGAGCTTGACCGCCTCGACGGTCACGCCCTCGCCGTCCACCGAGACCACCGGCTCCGGCTCGCCCGCCGCCTCGGCCACCCGCAGCGGGAGGTTCAGCGCGTAGCCCTCGGCGACCGCGTCCGCGAGGTCCGCGCCGGGCAGGAGGGAGTAGGTGAAGCGGTGCCGGCCCTGGTCGGCGCCCGGGTCCGGGACGCGGGGGGCGCGCACCAGGCTGAGGCCGACCGTGGTGGTCGTACCGCCGTCCTCACGGACCGTGCGGGAGACGTCGTGCCCGTACGTCGAGTCGTTGACGACCGCGACGCCGTAGCCGGGTTCGCCGATGTGCACCCAGCGGTGACCGGAGACCTCGAAGCGGGCCGCCTCCCAGCTGGTGTTGGTGTGGGTGGGGCGCTGTACGTGCCCGAACTGGATCTCGGCCGAGGAGTGCGGGGCGCGGATGTCCACCGGGAAGACGGCCTTGAGGATCTTCTCGGCCTCGTGCCAGTCGAGGTCCGTCTCGATGTCGATGCGGGGGCTGCCCGCGCGGACGGTGATCGTCTGGATGATCCGCGAGCCCTTGCCGAAGGCGCGCGTGACACGGATCGCGCCGACGAGCGGGTCGTCTTCGACGACGGTGACGGACTCGGCGTCCAGGAGGTCCGTGTACCGGTTCCTGTAGTGCTTGTCGATGTCCCAGGCGTCCCAGTAGTTGGGGAGGTCCGTGTGCAGGCGCAGCAGGTTGCCGGGCTCGGCCAGGACTTCGCGGTTCGCCCGTAGATCGTATACAGACGACAGTGTGCCGTCTTCTGCCACCTGTACACGCACCAGGCCGTTGTCCAGCACCCGCCCGTCGACCGTCACCGGCTGCGGCGGCTCGGCGGACGCCAGCGGCGCGCTCCCGCCCGCGGGCACCTCCACGTAGACCGGTGCACCCTCGGGCGTGCGGACCACCTCGGCGCGGCCGTAGGGACTCGTGTTGAACACCCGCGCCCCGCCGGCACCGAGCGCGGCCACCGCGTCGGCGGTCAGCTCCTCCAACTCGCCCGCCACGCGGGCGTATTCGGCCTCCGCCTCGCGATGCACCCAGGCGATCGACGAGCCGGGCAGGATGTCGTGGAACTGGTGCAGCAGCACCGTCTTCCACAGGCGGTCGAGCTTCTCGTACGGGTAGGTGTAGCCCGGCGCGTGCAGCGCGGCCGTCGTCGCCCACAACTCGGCCTCGCGCAGCCGGTGTTCGCTGCGCCGGTTGCCCTGCTTGGTGCGAGCCTGGGAGGTGTAGGTGGCGCGGTGCAGCTCCAGGTACAGCTCGCCGACCCAGACCGGGGCGTCCGGGTACTCGGCGCGGGCCTTGGCGAAGAACGCGTCGGGGTGTTCGATCTCGACCTTCGGGGAACCCTCCAGGTCCCTGAGGCGCCGGGCCCTCTCCATGATCTCGCGGGTGGGTCCGCCACCGCCGTCGCCCCAGCCGAAGGGGGCGAGGGAACGCGCGGCGCCGCCCTTCTCCCGGTAGTTGCGCACCGCGCGGGACATCTCCTCGCCGCTGAAGCGGGCGTTGTAGGTGTCGACCGGCGGGAAGTGGGTGAAGATGCGGGTGCCGTCGATGCCCTCCCACCAGAAGGTGTGGTGGGGGAACCTGTTGGTCTGGTTCCAGGAGATCTTCTGGGTGAGGAACCACTCGTTGCCTGCGAGCCTGGCGAGCTGCGGGTAGGCGGCGGTGTAGCCGAAGGAGTCCGGCAGCCACATGCCCTTGGTCTCGATGCCGAAGTGCTCGATGAAGAACCGCTTGCCGTGGATCAGCTGGCGGGCGATCGCCTCGCCGCCGGGCAGGTTGCCGTCGGCCTCCACCCACATGCCGCCCACAGGCACCCACTGGCCCCTCTTCACCGACTCCCGGATGCGGGCCCACACGTGCGGGTGGTTGTCGCGCACCCACTCGTACTGCTGGGCCTGGGAGCAGGCGAAGACGAACTCCTCGTACTCGTCGGCCAGAGAGGTCACGTTCGAGAAGGTGCGGGCCGTCTTGCGCTTGGTCTCGCGGATCGGCCACAGCCAGGCCGAGTCGATGTGCGCGTGGCCGACGCCGGAGATGCGGTGCGCGCTCGCGTGCGCGGGCCTGGCGAGCACCGGCTTCAGCGCCTCGCGCACGGCGGCCGCCGAGCCGGAGATGTCGTCCAGGTCGAGGAGGTCCATGGCCCGGTCGAGGGCGTGCATGATCTCGTGCCGGCGCGGATCGTGCTCGCCCAGCTCCAGCATCAGTTCGCGCAGCACCTGGACGTCGAGGTCGAGGTGCCAGACCTCCTCGTCGAGGACGGCGATGTCGGCACGGCGGAATGTATACAGTGGACGGTCGCCTGCCGTCAGTACATCGCCGAGCGAGGTCGGGCCCGCGAAGTCGTTGGCGAGGATGTCGGGGTTGGAGGCGGCCTCGACCAGGTAGTCGACCGGCTCGCCGCCCGCGGCCGGGTGTGCGATCGGGACGTACTGGTTGAGCGGGTTGACCGCCTTCAGCGGCGTCCCGTCGGTCAGGTGCACCAGCGCCTCGGCCTGGTTGCCGGGCCAGTCGCCCACGAAACCGAGGTCGATGACGGCCTCGACGCGCCTGCCCGCGAACTCGGCGGGCACCTGGCCGCGCATCCTGAACCAGGTCGTGCCCCAGGGCGGCCCCCACGGGGTGCCCGTCGCGAAGGGCTCGTACGGCGCGGCCGCGGCCTCCTCGAAGGAGACCGGCTCGCCCGGGGCCTGCCAGGCCGCCACCTCGAAGGGCACGGTGGACGCGTAGATCGCGGGCCTGATGCGCTGGTGGTGGAGACGCTCGACGCGCTCCTCGATCCGGCGGCGTTCGTCATGCATGGAAGTCTCCAGGGAGCGAAGAGGGAAAGCGCTTACCCAAGATAGGCCAGGCCGGGATGGACCTCGGTGTAGCCCTCGACCAGCCTGCGGGCCACGTTGACGGAGTCGACCAACGGGTGCAGCGCGAAGGCCTTCACGGCCGTCGTGCGCGAACCGGACTCGGCGGCGGCGAGCACCTCGCGCTCGACGGCCTTGACCGCGCACACCAGGCCGGTGGCGTGGCCGGGCAGCGGATCGACGGCGACGGGGTGAGCGCCGTTGGCGTCGACCAGGCAGGGGACCTCGATGACGGCCTCGGAGTCCAGCACGGACAGCGCGCTGCGGTTGCGGACGTTGAGGATCAGAGTGGTGCGTTCGTCCCGGGCGATGGCCCGCATCAGCGCGAGCGCCACCTTCTCGTAGCCGCCGGAGAGGTCGTCGGCGTCGCGGTCGCCGGCGCCGGCCGTCTCCCGGTTCTCGGCCATGTAGGTCGCCTCGCGTTCGGCACGGGTGCGGTCCCAGACGTCGAGCGCGCGGACGCCGTCGCGCCGGGCCTCCTCGTAGAACCGGGCCTGCTGGTCGCGCAGGAAGGCGCCGCGGGTCTTCTCGGCCTCCTGGTAGGCGCGTACGGCCTCGCGGTTGAAGTAGTAGTAGTGCAGGTACTCGTTCGGGACCGCGCCCAGTGACCGGAGCCAGTCGACGCCGAAGAGCTTGCCCTCCTCGAAGGAGCCGAGCAGGTCGGGGTCGGCGAGCAGGCGCGGCAGTTCGTCCCGGCCCGCGATGTGCAGGCCCCGTACCCAGCCGAGGTGGTTGAGGCCGACGTAGTCGATCCACGCCTCGTTCGGGTTCGCGCCGAGCACCCGGGCGATACGGCGGCCGAGGCCGACCGGCGAGTCGCAGATGCCGATGACGCGGTCACCGAGGTGCCGGGACATGGCCTCGGTGACCAGGCCCGCCGGGTTGGTGAAGTTGATGACCCAGGCGTCGGGGGCGAGGCGGGCGACCCGCCGGGCGATGTCGACGGCGACCGGGACCGTCCGCAGACCGTAGGCGATGCCGCCCGCGCCGACGGTCTCCTGGCCGAGGACGCCCTCCGCGAGGGCCACGCGTTCGTCGTTCGCCCTGCCCTCCAGGCCGCCGACGCGGATCGCGGAGAAGACGAAGTCGGCGCCGCGCAGGGCCTCGTCGAGGTCGGTCGTGGCGGTCACGCGGGGGGCGTCGTCCACGGTCGACGCCTGTTCAGCCAGTACACGGGTTACTGCATACAGTCGGCTGTCGTCCAGATCCTGCAGAACGACCTCCGTGACCCGCCCTTCGCCGCGGTCCGTCAGCAGCGCCCCGTACACGAGCGGAACCCGGAATCCGCCGCCGCCCAGAATCGTCAGCTTCACGTCTGCACCTTTCCCGCCAGGACGACCTCGACGCCCGCCTCTTCCAGACAGGCGCGGGTCGCGGGGTCGACCGGCCCGTTCGTCACCACCACGTCCAGGTCCTCGGGGCCGCAGACCCTCGCCATCCCCGTACCCGGGAACTTCGCCGCGTCGGCGAGCAGCACGACCCGGTCGCCGGCCTTGATCATGGCGCGCTTGACCGGCACCTCGACGACCGTCGTGTCCATCACCTGCCCGCCCGGGCGCACGCCGCTGGTCCCGAGGAAGAGCCAGTCGGCGTGCAGCTGGCGGAGGTTGTCCTCGGTGAGGAAGCCGACCAGGGAGCGGTACTCGCGGCGGACCATGCCGCCGAGCAGCACCAGTTCGATGCCCTCGTCGTCGGCCAGTTCCTCGTAGACGACCAGGTTGCTGGTGATCACGGTGAGGCGGCGGCCGTGCAGCTGGCGGGCGAGCCGGTAGGCGGTGGTGCCGATGTCGAGCAGCACCGACTGGCCGTCCTCGACCATCGCCGCCGCGCGTGCCGCTATGGCGTCCTTCTCGGCCACGCGCACCTCGGCGACCTCCGCGAAGGGCTGGTCGCCCTCCTCCGCGACCGCGCCGCCGTGGACCCGGGTGAGCAGGCCGTCCTCCTCGAGTTTGACCAGGTCGCGCCTGATCGTCGCGGGACTCACGCCCAGTTGCCCGGAGAGGTCGGTGACGGCCGCGGGCCCGCCGGAGCGAAGGGCCCGCAGGATGAGTTGATGTCGTCGTTCTGCCAGCACGGCATGAACACTACTCGTCACCTTCAATCAAATCCATGCTCAGTTCTGCTCACCTATTGACCATTCCCGCAAGGCGGCGCACGATTCCGGGCATCGAATTTGAAGAGTTCTGACGAGAGGACGCCGCCGTGGATGACGACCGGCCCGATGTGCTGCTGACCGGGCTGCTCTTCTACGACCTCGTCCTCACGGGCCTGGGCAGGCCGCCCGCACCGGGTGAGGAGATCTGGACCTCGGGCATGGGCTGCGGACCGGGCGGCATCGCCAACCTCGCGGTCGCCGCGGCCCGGTTCGGCCTCGGCACCTCGCTCGCCACCGTCTTCGGCGACGACTTCTACGGCGCCCACTGCCAGGAGGTCCTCGCCGGCCAGGAGGGCGTCGGCCTCGCTCTCTCCCGCCGGGCGGACGGCTGGCCCACCCCGGTCACCGTCTCCCTCGCCCTCCCCCAGGCTCCCGGCTCGGTCGGGGCAGGCGGGACCCCCGGCTCCGACCGCGCCCTGGTCACCCACGGCACCGAGCCGCCGTACTCGCAGGACGTGCTGATGGGCGACCCGCCCCCGGCGCGCACCGCCCTCGTGCACCTGGAGGCGGAGCCCCGCGAGTGGCTCGCCAAGGCCGCCGCGAACGGCACGCACATCTACGCCGACGTCGGCTGGGACCCCACCCGGCAGTGGTCCCGCGGCCTCCTCGACCAGCTCTCCCTGTGCCACGCCTTCCTCCCCAACGAGGCCGAGGCGATGGCCTACACGCGCACCGACAGCGCCCTCGCCGCCCTCGGCACGCTGGCCGAACTGGTCCCGGTGGCCGTCGTGACACGCGGCGGCCACGGGGCGGTCGCCGTCGACCAGACCACCGGTGAGTACGCGGACGTCCCGGCCCTCGACATCGATGTCGTGGACGCGACAGGCGCCGGCGATGTGTTCGGGGCGGGCTTCGTCGCCGCCACGCTCGCGGGCTGGCCGCTCGAAGAACGGCTGCGCTTCGGCGTCCTGGCCGCCGGCCTCTCCGTCCAGCGGCACGGCGGAGCCCTCGCGGCACCCGGCTGGTACGGCGTCGACCGCTGGTGGCACTCGCTGACCGACCCGGACCTCAGGCGTGCCTACGGCTACCTCGCGGACCGTCTCCCGGCGGACCCCGGCCCGCCCGTCAGGTACGCCCCCGTCACTCCCCCCGCACGGCAGCACTGACCCCCCGCACCCCAGCGAAGACCCGAACAGATCCGAAAGGCGGTGGGAGCTGTGCGGCTCTCACGAAGAGGCCTGCTGCGCGCGGGCCTGGCCCCCGCGGCGGCCGCGGCGCTCGGCGGGCTGGCGTCCGGCTGCGCCGTCCCGACCGGCTCCACCGGCCGGAACATGGTCCTGTGGTACTGGGACGGCGGCCTCGGCGACACGGTCCTGAAGAACGCCAGGAACCGCTACGGCAGCTCGGTCGACCTCCAGGCCGTCAAGATCGGCGGCTACTACCGGTCCAAGCTGGTCACCACGATGACCGGCCGCGCCCACATCCCCGACATCGCGGGCCTCAAGGGCGAGGACATGGCGTCCTACCTGCCCAACGCCGGCCAGTTCGTCGACCTGCGCACCCTCGGCGCCGAGAGGTACCGCAGCCGGTACCTGTCGTGGAAGTGGGACCAGGGCATCGCCGACGACGGCACGATGATCGGCTTCCCGATCGACTGCGGCCCGGTCGCCCACTTCTACCAGTACGACGTCTTCCGCAGGGCCGGGCTGCCGTACGAACCCGACGACGTCTCGCGCCAGTTGGACACCTGGGACCGGTTCTTCGCGGCGGGCGAGCAGCTGCGCAGACGGATCCCGGGCACCTGTCTGCTCACCGACGTCAACGCCGTCTTCGAGAACGCGGTGCAGCAGGGCAGCAAGCGGTACGTCGACAAGGACCGCCACTTCATCGGCGACCAGGAACACGTGCGCCACGCCTGGGCGCTGGCCGTGGAGGCGAAACGGCGCGGGATCGTCTCGGACCTCGTCAACGGCACCCCCGACCAGTTCTCCGCCGTCCAGGACGGCAAACTGCCGAGCCAGCTGGGCGCCTCCTGGGCGACCAACGACCTCAAGAGCGGTGTACCGAAGACCGAGGGCCGCTGGCGGGTGGCCCAGATGCCCGTG
Organism: Streptomyces sp. NPDC005728; assembly: GCF_040630895.1. Lineage (NCBI taxonomy): Bacteria > Bacillati > Actinomycetota > Actinomycetes > Kitasatosporales > Streptomycetaceae > Streptomyces > Streptomyces sp. NPDC005728. The sequence goes on along the minus strand of NZ_JBEXYL010000013.1, from coordinate 22,960 downwards.
CGGCCCTCCAACAACGGCGGCTCGTTCCTGTCGATCACCAAGGCGTGCCGCGAGCCCGAGCAGGCCTTCCGGATCATCACCTGGATGCTGAACGCCGCCAACCAGGCCCAGGGCTTCGTCGACGCCGGCCTCTTCCCCTCCACTCCCGCCTCCTACGGCCAGCGGCAACTGCGCGCGCCCGACCCGTTCTTCGGCGGCCAGATCACGATGGACGTCTTCGGGCCGGCCGCGCAGAGGATCGCGGTCGCCTACAACAGCCCGTACGACGTGGCACTCGGGCAGCCCATCAAGGACGAGATCAAGAACGTCGGCGTCCTCGGCAAGGACCCGGACAAGGCCTGGAGCGACGCCATGGGCAAGTGCCGCCGCATCGCGCAGCACCTGGGGGTGAGCCACTGATGGCCACCACGCTGGACACCCCGCCGGCGACCGCGCAACGGTCGGCCGCCGCACGGCGGAGGAAGGGCCTTCGGAAGTACTGGCACCTCTACGCCGCGATCTCCCCCTTCTATCTCCTCTTCCTCGGCTTCGGCCTGATACCCGTCGGCTTCTCGCTCTACGTCTCCCTGCACCGCTGGGACGGCCTCGGTCCGATGGAGTGGGCGGGTCTGTCGCAGTACCGGTATCTGCTGGACGACGGCGACTTCTGGAGCTCGGTCGGGAACACGGTGCTCATCTGGGCGCTGGCCACCTTCCCGATGGTCTTCCTGGCGATGGTGACGGCCGTGATGCTCAACTCGGCGGTCCGCTTCAAGAACGTCTACCGCTTCGCCTACTTCCTGCCGAACGTCACCTCCGTGGTGGCGATCGCGATCGTCTTCGGCTCGGTGTTCTCCACCAACTTCGGGCTGGTGAACGCCTTGTTGCGGGCCATGGGGCTCGACCAGGTGGCGTGGCTGAACACACCGTGGGGCATCAAGGTCGCCGTCGCCACGCTGATGACCTGGCAGTGGACCGGCTACAACGCGATCATCTTCCTCGCGGGACTGCAGACAATATCCGGTGAACTGTATGAAGCAGCCCGTATGGACGGCGCGGGTCCCGTGCAGACCTTCTTCCGGATCACGTTGCCGATGATGCGGCCGGTGCTGCTGTTCGTGCTGGTCGTCTCGACGGTCACCGGTCTGCAGTCCTTCTCCGAGCCGCAGGTGCTGCTGCAGACGACCGCCAACGACTCGACGTTCTCGGGCGGCCCGGACCACGCCGGCCGGACCATGGTCCTCTACTTCTTCCAGCAGACCTTCGACAACAACGACTTCGGCTACGGCGCCTCCGTGGCCTGGGGGATCTTCCTCGTCGTCGTCCTCTTCTCGATCATCAACTGGCGTCTGCTGCAGCGCCGGGGCGAAGAATAGGCAGGCCGGTCACCATGGCATCCATCAAGGGAACCCGCGGCAGGGGCATCGCCCTGCACGCCGTCCTGGTCATCGGGCTGCTGCTCTCGGCCTTCCCGTTCTACTGGGCCGTGATCATGTCGACGCACACGTCGTCGGAGATCTTCTCGTATCCGCCGAAGCTGCTGCCGGGCTCGCACTTCCTGCAGAACGTCCGCCATCTGCTCGACAGCGTCGACTTCTTCGGCTCGATGCTGAACTCGCTGCTGGTGGCGGGATCGGTGACGGTGCTGGTGCTGTTCTTCGACTCGCTCGCCGCGTTCGTCTTCGCCAAGTTCGACTTCCCTGGCAGGCGGCCGCTGTTCGGGCTGCTGATGCTCATCTTCATGGTGCCGGCGCAGCTTGCCGCCGTCCCACAGTTCGTGATCATGGCGAAGCTGGGCTGGATCGGCTCGATGACCTCGCTGATCGTGCCGGCGGCGGCCAACGCGTTCGGTATCTTCTGGATGCGCCAGTACATGAAGGGCGCGATCCACGACGAGCTGCTGGACGCCTCCCGCATCGACGGCGCCGACTTCCTGCGCCAGTTCTGGCACGTGGCTCTCCCGGTGGTCCGCCCGGGCCTGGCCTTCCTGGGCATCTTCACCTTCATGGGCCAGTGGAACGACTACGCCTGGCCCCTGATCGCCCTCACCGACCCGGACAACGTCACCCTCCAGGTGGCCCTCTCCCAGCTGAACGGCACCCACGGCACCACCGACTACGGCATGGTGATGACCGGCGCCCTGCTCGCCCTGATCCCGCTGCTGATCGTGTTCGCGATCGGCGCCCGGCAGATCATCGGCGACCTCGCCAAGGGCGCCATCCGCTGATGGACCGGCCGCTGGACCCGCTGCCGGCACCGCGCCCCTGCAAGGCACCCCCTCCGGAGTACGTACCGGCGACGAGTCCGACCACGGGCGACGGCTCGGGCACGCTCGCGGACCACTGGGCGGCCATCGAGTCAACGCCGGGTTTTCAGGGCGGCTTCATCCGGGCGTCCTGCGACCACGGAATTCTGCAGCGCGTGAGCGACGGAAGACCGGCCGGGCGCACGGGCGCCGGACTGCATGACAACGGTGTCGCGGCGCCCGGGCACCGCTGGGCGTACGGCGGCGACTTCGGCGGGACGGTGCACGGCGGCGCGTGCGTCGCGGACGAGGCGGTCCTCCCGGACCGCAGCCCGACGCCGGCCCCGTACGAGGACCGGGAGATCGCGGCTCCGGTCCGTATCCGGTGCTACCGGCACGAGGGGATCGTCCTCGCCAACCACCAGCACTTCCGTGGCCTGACCTGGCTGGCGGCCGCCTGGGAGCTGTCCCTGGCCGACGGCCGTACGCTGACGGGCCCGGCCGAGCTGCCCGATCTGCGGCCGGGCGAGACGGCCGCGGTGCCGCTGCCCTTCGCGCTGCCGGCGGACGGCGGTGAGGCGTGGCTGACGCTGCGGGTGACGACCGCCGAGGACGAGCCGTGGGCGCCGCGCGGTACGGAGGTGTGCGCGCCGCGGGTACGGCTGCGGGCCGCCGCCCTGGTGGAGCCCGGGTCCGCCGTGTCCGGGCCGCCGGTGGCGGTGGACGACGACGGGCTGCTGGTGCATCCGCTGCTGACGGCCGCGCCCGTGCTGTCGCTGCGGCGGGCGCCGGCCGAAGACGACGAGCGGGGCGGTGTCGCCCGGCGCAGGCGCACCTGGGGTCCGGACGCGCTGGTCCGCAAGGTCGTCTCGGTGCGTCGCGTGGGCGAGGCGGTCACCGTGCTCGCCGAGTACGCGGGGACCGCCGGTGTGGTGCGGCACCGGCAGGAGTTCAGGCCGGTCGAGGGCGGTGTCCGGGTGGCCGAGTCCGCGGAGCTGCCGGCGGAGTTCGCCGATGTGGCCCGGGTCGGCTCGGTGTTCGAGACGGTGCCGGGGCTCGACCTGCTGGAGTGGTTCGGGCGGGAGCCCGGGGAGTCGCGTCCGGACCGCTCGGCCGGTGCGCCGGCCGGCCGTCACACGCCGCCCGTGGACGCGTTGGTCACACCGCGTCCGCGCCCGCAGGAGAGCGGCGGCCGGCACGGGGTACGGCGGTTCACGCTGTCGGCGGCGGATGCCACCGGGCTCGCGGTCGAGCTGGACGAACCGCGCCAGGTGTCCGTCACCCTCACCCGGCCCCCGCTCCGCACCGAGGACCCGACCGCCGCGGCCCACCACGACGAACCGGTGCCCGGCCCGGGCTGCGTGGTGCACCTCGACGCCGCGCACCGGGGCCTCGGCACGGCGTCCTGCGGCCCCGGCACCTCCCCCGCCCCCGCCCCTCTCGTCCGCGCCGGTGTCCACCGCTGGAGCTGGACCCTGCGCGTTCTCTGACTCCCCCCACGCCCCCTCTCCCCTTCACCTCTCACGGAGCACACGTGTGTACTTCGCATGACCACCCCCAGGGCGAGGCCGCGCAGGCCGGAGCCGGACGGCGCGGTTTCCTCAGGGCCACGGCGCTGCTCGGCGCCGCCGCCACCGCCGGGGTCGCGCTGCCGGCCGTCGCCGAGGCCGCTCCCCGGAGCGGTCGGCGGCCCGATGCGGACAGCCGCCGTTTCACCCTCGCGGTGATGCCCGACACCCAGTACCTCTTCGACGGCCCCAGCATCGACAAGGCGCCCGTCGAGGCGTCCCTGCGCTACCTGCTGGAGCACGGCCGGGACGAGAACATCGTCTTCCTGTCCCACCTCGGCGACCTCACCCAGAACGGTGCAGAGGAGGAATTCGCCGCGATCGGCGAGGCGTTCGGGATCCTGGACCGGCGGGGCGTGGGCTACAGCGTCGTCGCCGGCAACCACGACGTGCGGTCCTCGACGGACGACCAGCGCGGTGCGACGCCGTACCTGGACGCCTTCGGGCCGCAGCGGTTCAGGGACAAGGCGACCTTCGGCGGCTCCTCGCCCGACGGCTACAACACCTTCCACCTCTTCCGGGCGGCCGGGCGGGAGTGGATGGTGCTCGCCCTGGACTGGCGGCTGTCGGCGAAGGGGTACGCGTGGGCCCGGGACGTGCTGGCCCGGCACCCCCGGACGCCGGTCGTCCTCACCACCCACGAGCTGGTCCAGGAGGACGACTCCCTCTCCTCCTACGGGCAGCAGTTGTGGGACCAGCTGGTCGAGGACCACGACCAGATCTTCCTCACCCTCAACGGGCACTACTGGCCGGCCGGCCGCGCGGTCCGAAAGAACGCGGCCGGCAACGACGTCCACCTGCATCTGACGAACTACCAGAACCGGTACTTCGGCGGCGCGGCGATGATCCGCCTGTACCGCTTCGACCTCGACCGGAACGTCATCGACGTGGAGACGATCTCCCCGTGGATCCTCGGCCGCGCCGCGAAGGGGCTCAACGAGCTGGAGCGGCAGGAGATCGAGCTGAGCGGGGACGCGGACCGGTTCTCCGTCGGGATCGACTTCGCGGAACGTTTCTCGGGCTTCGACCCGGTGCCGGCGCGTCCGGCCCGGCCCGCGTCCCGGATGGTCGTCCCCGGCACGATGGCGTACTGGCGCTTCGACGCGCCCGTGTCCGGCACCGTCCGCGACCTGTCCGGGCGTGGCAACGACCTCGTCCCGGTCTCGGTGGGCGGCGGTTCGCTCGGCTGGTCGGCGGACCACCACCCGGACCAGCCCGGCCACGGCAGCCTGGAGTTCACCGGGTACAAGTCCCCGCTGAAGGGCGCGTATCTGAAGACGGTCGACGGAGCGCCTCTCAACTCTGCGACGTTCGCGTCGGGTTACACCATCGAGGCCTTCTACCGGCTGCCCGCCGACTGGGACGCCGCGCACCACGCGTGGGCCGGGCTGCTCAGCCGTACCGGCACGGGCGGCGCGGCCGGCCGGACCGCGGACGATCCGGACGAGCCGCTCGCCACGCTGTCGCTCTCCGACGGGCCCGGGCCGCAGTGGGCGATGCGCCCGCTCGACCAGCAGGGCATCGCCACCAACTGGGGCGACGAGACCTCCCGCGAGACCTGGTGGCACCTCGCCGTGGTCAACGACGGCCGGCACACGACGATGTACGTCCAGGGCTGTCCCGTGGCCCGCAATCCGCACGCGGCCGCCGTCGGGATCACCTCGCTCGGGCTGCCGTGGCTGCTCGGGGGTTACGAGTACGCCGGGAAGATCGACCAGATCCTGCACGGCCGCCTCGGCGACGTCCGGATCGTCGCGCGGGCGCTGCCCGTCACGTCCTTCATGAACCACTGACGCTCTCGAAGAGGAGCCTTCGACGATCATGACCGAGCAGCAGCTGCCCGCCTGGGCCGACCCGACCGTCTCCCCCTCCGACCTCGACGCCCAAGGCGTGTCGAGACGTGGTCTTCTTCGCCGCGCCGGTCTGTTCGGCGCCGCGTTCGCTCTCGGGTCGGCGGCGGCGCCCGCCGTCGCCGCCGACCGCGGGAACGGCTTCGGCGGCGACGACCCGCGCCTGGCCTATCTGGTGGGCGACCACCACGTCCACTCCGTCTACAGCCACGACGCCAAGTACACGTTCACGCAGCAGGCCCAGGCCGCCGCCCGCTACGGCCTGGACTGGATGGTCTTCAACGAGCACTCCAACTTCGGGCACGCCGCCCACGGCGCGAAGCTGGAGCATGCGGAGATCCTCAAGGCCCGTGCGGCGAACCCGCGCCAGCTGATCTTCCAGGGCCTGGAGTGGTACATCCCGGCCGCCGAGCACGCCACGGTCTTCGCCGCGCCCGGCCCCCACGAGACCGACCTGCTCACGCAGTTCGAGCTGGCCTACGACGGCAAGCTGCTCGGCTACGACAAGGGCGGCGCCGCCGACGCCGACACCGCCCGCAACGAGGCCCACGCGGTCAAGGCCGTCCGGTGGCTGGCCGAACAGCGCCGCACCGGCTACGTCGACGACGTTCTCGTCCTCGCCAACCACCCGCTGCGCCTGGGCATCGACTCGCCGCACGAGATACGCAACTGGCGCGACGCGGCCCCCGAGATCGTGATCGGCATGGAGGGCGCGCCCGGCGCCCAGGGCGCGGCGATCCCCGGCTGGCGCGGTGCGACCACGTCGATCCGCGGCGAGTACGAGAACAAGCCGTCCGCCAACTCCTTCGCCGGGTACCCGGCGGAGGCCTACGTCACGTACGGCGGCTTCGACTGGGCGACCGCGACCGTCGGCGGTCTGTGGGACGCGATGCTGGCCGAGGGCAGGCTGTTCTCGATCACCACCAACTCCGACAACCACCGGACCGTCTTCGACACCTGGAAGAACGGCGACTGGCAGCCGGGGCAGAATTTCGACGACACCGGGAAGCTGCCCGACCCGGTCGACACGGACACCCCGCAGCCCGGCAGCGACTTCTGGCCGGGCGAGTTCAGCCGCACCCATGTCGGCGTGACCCGCTACGGCTACCGCGCCGTGATGGCGGGCCTGCGCGCCGGCCGGGTCTGGGTGGACCACGGGCATCTGCTCGACGGGCTCGACGTGCGGCTCAAGCGGGACTGCGACTTCGGGCGGGGCGTCACGCTGGGCGGCCGGCTGCGGGTCCGCAGGGGCGAGAGGCTCTCGCTGTACGTCACGGTGACCACCGCCTCCCGGGCCAACCCGCACGGAATCCTGCCCCGGTTGGCGCACGTCGACGTGATCCGGGGTGCAGTGCGCGGCCCGGTGGCCGACCGGGACGGCTGGCGGGCGCCCGACACCGAGGTCGTGCAGACCAGGGACGTCAGCGGCCGCACCGGCACGTACACCCTGCGCATCCCGCTGACCGCGGGCGACGAGTCCTGCTACGTCCGGCTGCGCGGCAGCGACGGCAACCGGCACGGCACCGGCTTCCTCGGCGCGGCGGTCGACCCGCACGGGCCGATCGCGCACGAGCCCGGGAACGGTGACCCGTGGATCGATACGTGGTTCTATTCCAATCCCATCTTCGTCGACGTGGCAGGAGCCCGATGAAAGGCCTGATGAAGCGTCAACTGGTCGCTCTGACCGCATTACTGGGCGCGCTCGCGCTCGGCGCCCCGAGCGCGTCCGCCGCCGAGGGACCCCGGTGGGCGCCGGCCGGGACGTCGTACACCGACACCCTGGGCGGCGGGCAGGGGCTGGCGAGCCGGGCGGACGGGTCGCTGCTGCACCGCGGTCTGCTCGACATTCCGCTGGACCTCAGAGTCAGGGGCTGGAACCACGTCGGCGACCCGGACATCACGCGCGGGTACGTCTTCGACGCCTACCAGGGCGCGGACACGGCCGCCTCGAAGCTGTACGCGGTCACCACGCCGTCCGGGAAGCGGTACGACTACGTGCATCCGCTGGACCCGGGCGAGAAGGTGAACAACTCCTTCGCGACCGTCTCGCCCGACGGCCAGTGGCTGGTGTCGGGCGAGTGGGGCGACCAGAACCGGCTCCAGGTGTTCCCGGCGCCCCTGCTGAACCCGGCCACGCCGGCCACCGGCGGGTCGCTGGCGCAGGCCGGCCAGATCAGCCTGGACCGGCCGGTGCGGGACATCCAGGGCTGTGACTTCGTCACGGCCACCCGGCTGCTGTGCGCCTCGGACGACGCCTCCGGTGCGCTCTTCCCGCAGAGCAGGCCGCTGCTCCGGGTCGACCTGCCGCACGCCCTGGACGGCAAGCCGGTCACCGGCACGGTGACGGGCCTGTTCGGGCTGCCGCAACAGAGCGTGTGCACCGGCGCGTTCGAGGCGGAGGGCGTCGACTACGACCCGGGCAGCGGCACCCTGCGGGCCGAGGTGATCCCGCCGGGCGTGTGCGCGGTCGCGACGACCGTGTACGCCTACCGGCAGCAGTAGACGCTCACGCGTGGAAGCCGTGACGTCCCCGCGCCGTGGGGCTGTGGCGCGGGGACGTCCTCCGTACGGCCGTCACGGCCCGGGGTCAGCAGTTCCCGGTGTCCGCCTTGCCGTCGAACCGGTCGCCGAGCCAGGCCACCACGTCGCCGATCGCGTGCGGGTCGCTGGTGAGGTGGTCGCCCGCGTACGTGGTCCAGCGGGTGCTGATGCCGGCGGCGCAGTAGGCGCGGCGGGTCTCGCCCGCGGTCCGGGCGGGGATCACCTCGTCCAGCAGGCCGCGGTACTGGAGCACCGGGAAGCCGATCTCGTAGCGGGCGCCGGAGCCGGGTACGCCGATCCCGGCCCCCAGCTTGTTGGCCGCGACGGCGTCTCCCCAGGTGGTGCCGTCCGTGCCGTGCAGGGCGTAGATCTGGTCGAGCGTCAGTCCGCCCTCGGTGTACTGCTCGATCCGCGCGCCCGGGAAGCGGCTCACGGTGCCGGCCGCGCACAGCGACTCGGCGTCCTTGACGGCCTTGCGGCCGCTGTCGTTGAGGATGCTGTCGAACGGCATGTCCGGATGGGTGACGGACAGGCCGATGAACGCGTCCACCAGGAACCCGGCGAAGAACTGTCCGTCGAGGTTGCCCGCCACCTGCTTGAGGTCGGCGGGGATCCCGCCGGAGGCCACGCCGACGACGTCCAGTTCGGGCGCGTACGACCGGGCGAGCTGGGCCGCCCACAGGCTGCCGGAGCCGCCCTCCGAGTAGCCCCAGACACCCACCCGGGCATCGGGACTCACCCCGGTGCCGGGCACCCGGGAGGCCGCGCGGGCCATGTCGAGGGCGGCGTGACCGGCCTCGGCTCCGGAGGCGTAGGGGTGGACCTGGCCGTCCATGTATCCCTGGCCGTCCGTGGCGGCGACGGCGTAACCGGCGTTGAGCAGCGCCGCGATGTTCGGGCCCTCGTAGGCGTCCTGGTACTGGCCCGCGAGCTGCTTGGAGAACGCGCACTGCGGTCCGATGCCGAGGGTGCCCGGCACGAACGCGACCAGCGGCCGTTCGCCCGCTCCGGTCCACGGCTTGTGCGGTACGACGACGGTGCCGGCGACGGATACCCGCCTGCCGCGTCCGTCGGTGGAGCCGTACTGCACCTTCCACGCGTCCAGCGGCGGGCCGCCGACCACCATGGGCAGCGAGTCGACGCGGCGGCAGGCGACGACGGCGCCCGGTGCGGCGGTGGGGTTGTCCGGAGGCCGGTATATGTCGGCGTCCGCGGCGGAGCACGCCTCCGGGGTCCCGGCCGACGCGGTCACCGCCGGCACGGCCAGCAGTCCCCCGAGCAGGCCCGCGGCGGCGAGCAGTGCGGCTCTCTTGCGCAGTGGCTTCCTCGAGCTGTGAAAGTTCACCTCAGAGCGTCCCTTCCATGCGGTGCAGAGGTACGTGAAGCTGGGCAGGCCGTGAGGTTACGGAGGCGTAGGTAAGCACTGATAGTTAAAGGACGACGAACCGGCGGGGGCAGGGCTGTGTGCCGTTGACTAGCGTGACGGGCAACCGGAGAAGGGCCGGCCGTCGTCCCCCTGATCACCATGCCCACTACAAACCCGGCCGGTGTCCCGGCCTCCCCGGTCGGCCAACTGCTCGACTTCACCTGGACGCAGGCCCGCTCCTGCGCCTTCGCCATCGCCCTGCTGTCCGGTGTGGCGGCATCGGCCCTGCTGCCGTCGCTGCCGGTGGCCCGCTACGACCTGCTCGTCGGCTACGGCGTGTTCCTCACCCTGCTGTTCTGGCGGCGCGGCTGGGAGAGCGGACGCGATGTCGCCGTCATCGCCGCCTGCCATGTCACCGGTCTCGCCTTCGAGCTGGTGAAGGTCTCGCTCGGCTCGTGGAGCTACCCGGAGCCGGCCGTGCTGAAGTTCGCGGGCGTCCCCCTGTACGGGGGCTTCCTCTACGCGGCCGTCGGCAGCTACGTCTGCCGGGCCTGGCACCTGTTCGACCTGGAGCTGACCGGCTACCGGCCGCGGGCGACGGCACTGGTGGCCGCCGCCGTCTACGTCAACTTCTTCAGCCACCACTGGCTGCCCGACGCCCGCTGGCCCCTCGCCGCCCTCCTCGCAGCCGTCACCGCGGGTACCTTCGTGCACTACACGGTGCGCGGGGTACGGCGGCGCATGCCGCTCGCGCTGTCGTTCGCCCTGATCGGGTTCTTCCTGTGGCTGGCGGAGAACCTCGCCACCTATGTGGGCGCGTGGCGCTACCCGTACCAGCTGCACGGCTGGCAGCCCGTCGATGCCGGCAAGTTCGGCGCATGGGCCCTGCTCATCAGCGTCACCTTCGTGCTCGCGGCGCTCGGCAGACGGAATCCGGACACCCCGCACAGGCCACCGCCCTCATGACGGGCGCCCCGTACGCACCGGACGGGACGGGTCGGGGTCCTGTCCTACGGACGAGCGAACAGGACCCCGACGGAGACGGACCTCGCGGCTCAGCCGGACAGCGCCGCCAGCAGACGCCGGTCGCGGGGGGCCGGTTTGCGGTCGAGGCGGGCGTCCAGCAGACGGCGGGCCGCGTCACAGCGGCCCGCCGCCACCAGCGTGTACAGCAGCGACTCCTCGACGACCTCCCGCTGGGCCGCGCTGCCGCCGACCCTGCGCAGCATCGGCAGCAGCGGTTCGAGGCCCCGGGCCGCCTCCCCGAAGCGTTCCTCGACAAGTGCGGCGAACGCCTCGCACAGCGGCGCGACGACCTCGCGTTGCACAGGGTCCGCGCCCAAGGCGTGGTCGCGCAGCCGCCGCAGGGCGGGCAGGTCCCCGGCGGCGGTGAGGGCGACCGCGACGTGCAGTGCGGTGAACGCGGTCGCCGGCCGCTCCAGCACCTCCCGCTCGACCGAGTCCAGCACGTCGGCCGCGGGCAGTTCGCCCCGCCAGTTGTCGCTCAGCCGCGCCCGCCACAGCAGCGACCCCGAGTCGACCAGGGCCCGTACACCGGTCACCTGGCCGGGTGCGAGCTGCGCGAACCAGCGCCTGCGCACGGCCGGCGCGTCGTCGAGGGCGAGTTCGTGCAGGGCGATGTGCCAGGAAAAGTGCGCCCGGTGGACCGCGCCCCGGCCCCGGCCGGACACCCAGCGGTCCAGCCAGTCCCGGCCTGCCTCGTGCGCGCCCGACTCGTAGTGCACGTGCGCCAGGGCGTGCACGGCGTGCCCGGAGGCGGGCTCGACGGCCAGCGCCCGGTGCGCGAGTTCGCCCGCTTCGTACAGGCGGCCCTGCCCCTGGCGCAGGAAGGCGAGCAGCGAGGTGTGGAACCAGTGCCCGTCGTACGCCGGTGACGTCAGGTCGAGCAGTCCGAGCGCGTCGTCGTCGTGCAGGTCGCTGACACCGGAGAAGGCGATGGTGGGCACGGCCGCGGCGAGCGCGAGCGCGTCGGCGGGATACGCCCGCAGGTGTCGTACGAGCGCCTCGTCCCCGTCGTCGCCGGTGACCCGGCGCGTGACCACGTCCACGAAGGAGCGCTCGCGCGTGTCGGCCCGCTCCCGGGCCGAGCGCTGCGCGTCGGCGAGGGCGCGGGGCACGTCGACGGCGGCCCCGCACTCGTGGCCCAGCAGGGCGAGGGCCGCATGACCGAGGGCGAAGCCGGGGTCGAGGGCGACCGCGCGGGCGAAGGCGTGCTGGGCTCCGGAACGGACCTTGAGGACCCGGTCGAGCCCGCCGCGGTAGGCGGCGGCCGCCTCGGCGTGGGTGGTCAGGGCGAGACCCTGGCCGTCGACGGGGCGGCGGGTCGTACGCGGCCTGCGGGTGAGCGGGGCCAGCAGCTGCTGGGCCAACTCGGCCGCCTGGACGCGGATCTCGGGGATCGCGGTGGTCTCCCACAGTTCGCCCCGACGCGGGGCGCCCAGCGTGAACAGAGGGAGACCGGCTCCGCCACGGGCGTCCAGGAGGCGGCCGTCCCGGGTCGCGGCGCCCATGCCCAGCGGGCCGGGAACCGCCGACTGGGACGCGAACAGCGCACGCCACAGCGGGTCGTCGAGGCGCCGTCCCGGGCCCGTGCAGTCGACCACCCAGCCCACGTGCAGCGTACGGCCGCCGGACAGCTCGACGGCGAGCGGTCCGCCGTCGGGTGCGGTGACCCGCACGACCGTGCCCGTGTGGACCTGGAGGCGGCGGGCGGTGCGGGCCCGGGAGACATGCTCGGCGGTGGCCGGTGCCATGCGGTGGCGGTGGGTGTTCCACAGGGAGCCCTCACGGGCGAGGAACTCCTCCCGCTCCCCGGGGGTGAGGCTGCGCCACAGGTGCGTGATGTGCGGGCGGAGGCTGTCGAGGCCGGGGCGCCAGTCACCGTGGGTGCGGACCGAGCGGCTGAGGTGACGGTAGACGGCGCGGCGCAGCCTGCCCAGGGACGTGTCGTGCAGGTCCTCCGGCGCGGGCATCACGCCGGCCGGTCCGAGCGTGTGCGGCTGGGGCAGCAGGCCGTTGCGGGAGAGGGCGTGCACCGTGCGGCCGGGGCGGTCGAGGGTGAGGGCGAGGTCGACGGCGGTCAGGCCGGTGCCGACGAGCAGCACGTCGTCGGTGCTGTCCTGGGCGCCGTCCAGGGCACCGGGCACCCAGGGCGCGCCGACGAAGCGGGGCGAGGCGCGCAGGGCGGGCGGAGCCCAGGCGGCGGTCGGGGCGGCGGGGCCGGTGGCGAGGACGGCGGCGTCGGCGGTCAGCTGTCCCCCGTCGGCGAGGCGGAGCTCCACCCTGCCGTCGGGAGTGCCGGTACAACTCTCCGCCCGGGTGCGCAGCCGGCGTACGGCGACCGTGCCGTGGGCGCGGACGATCGCCTGGCCGAGGGTGTCGGCGAGATAGGCGCCGTAGCGGTGGCGGGTGGCGTAGTCGGCGCCGGTGACCTCGGGTTCGCCGTGCCGGCACAGCCAGCGGGTGAAGTGACCGGAGTCGTCCGGATAGGCACTCATGTTGCCCGCGGGCACGTTCAGACGGTGCCCTGGGTCGCGGGTGCCGTAGGCGGTGCCGCGGCCCGCTTCCGGAGCCGGGTCGATCAGCACGACGTCGAGGGGAGTCCGGCGGCGGGTCGCCGTCTCGCAGAGCTGGACGGCGGTCAGGGCGCCCGCCGCGCCGGCTCCGACGATGGCCACGGTGTGCCGCTTGCGGACTTCGGTCACGGAAACCTCCGGCAGGGGTCGGCGAAACTGCTTCTTCACTGTTCCGATCGGGTGGGTGGGGAAACCATGCCGGGACGGGGAGTTCACCGGAAACGCAGGACGACCGGTCGGTGCTCATACTCTGTTCACACGCGAAGCGGCCCCCACAACCACGGAATCCAGCCGTCTCTGCGCGCGTCCTCGGAGGAATCCCGGGGAAACCCCGCTCGGATGTGACCGCGGCGTGGGACCGGGCCGCCACGGCCGGGCGGGCGGTGCGGTCCGAGCCGGTACGGGCGGCTTCACGGGGTGAACTCGCCTGCGGCGAAAGGACTTTCCCTGCTTTAACTCTTGACGACCGCAGGGGCGGGGAGCACATTGGCGGCACCTTGAGAGCGCTCTCAGCATCCTGTGGGAGCGCTCCGACCGACTCCCGCACACCCCTCCGTACCCGAGAGGCCCTCCCCCATGAGCGATTCCTCCGGCATACCCAGACGGCGCCCCCTGCGGCGGGTGCTGGTCGCCGTGCTCGGCACACTCTGCCTGGCGTCCGCCGCCGCCACGGCCGCCACCCTCCCGGCGAACGCATCGGCCCCCACCCCTCCGTCCGGCTGGTCCCAGGTCTTCCTGGACGACTTCGACGGTCCCGCCGGATCGGGCGTCAACACCTCCGACTGGCAGTACACGACGGGCACGAGCTACCCCGGCGGGCCCGCCAACTTCGGTACCGGCGAGGTCGAGACCATGACCGCCGGCACCGACAACGTCTCCCTGGACGGCGCCGGAAACCTCCGGATCACCCCCCGGCGCGACGCGGCGGGCAACTGGACCTCGGGCCGCATCGAGACCGTCCGCACCGACTTCCAGCCCCCGGCAGGAGGCAAGCTCCGCGTCGAGGCCCGCCTCCAGATGCCGAACGTGACCGGCGCCGCCGCCAAGGGATACTGGCCCGCGTTCTGGATGCTGGGCGCGCCCTTCCGCGGCAACTACTGGAACTGGCCGGGTATCGGCGAACTGGACATCATGGAGAACGTCCAGGGACTCAACACCGAGTGGGCCACCATGCACTGCGGCACCTCTCCGGGCGGCCCCTGCAACGAGACCTCCGGCATCGGCGGCAACACCCCCTGCGCCGGCACCACCTGCCAGGCCGGCTTCCACACGTACGCGGTGGAGTGGGACAGGTCCACGAGCCCCGAGGAGATGCGCTTCTACCTCGACGGCGTCAACTTCCACACGGTACGGGCGAATCAGGTCGACGCGACCACCTGGGCGAACGCCACGAACCACGGCTACTTCCTGATCCTGAACGTGGCGATGGGCGGCGGCTTCCCGGACGCCTTCGGCGGTGGCCCGGACGCCGGCACGGACCCCGGTCACCCGCTGGTCGTGGACTACGTCCAGGTCCTGCGGTCGGCCGGCGGCGGCGGGGGCACGACCCCGCCGCCCACCGGCAACCGTGACGCGTACAGCGCGATCCAGGCCGAGTCGTACGACGGCCAGGCGGGCGTCGGCACCGAGACCACGACCGACACGGGCGGCGGCCAGAACATCAGCACGCTCGCGAACGGCGACTACGCGCTGTACAAGGGCGTCGCCTTCGGTTCCACGGCGGCCCGTCAGTTCTACGGCCGGGTCGCGAGCGGCGCCGCGGGCGGGGTCAGCGGACTGGTCGAGGTGCGCCTCGACAGCCGTACGAGCGCGCCGGTCGGCAGCTTCTCGGTGGCCAACACCGGTGGCTGGCAGGCGTGGACGACGGTGCCCGCGAACATCAGCTCCGTCACCGGAACCCACGACGTCTATCTGACCTTCACCAGCGGTCAGCCGGCGGACTTCGTGAACGTCAACTGGTTCGACTTCGGCCACTGACAGGGAAGCCGACCGATGACCACGCGCTCCCCGGCCGGCGTGCCGGCCGGGCGACGCGAACCCGCCGACCGGGCTGACGCCCGGCACCGGCTGGTGATCCACGGGTGGTGAAGAGGAGGTGCGCGACCGGGCCCCCCGTTCAGCGCAGTTCCGCCCGGAACGCCGCCGGCGTGACGCCGGTGTGCAGATGGAAGAACTTGGAGAAGTTCGCCGCGTCGGGGAAGCCCACGGCCGCCCCGACGCGGCCGATCGGCATGTCCGTGTGGGCGAGGAGGCGCTTGGCCTCCAGGACGACCCGCTTGTCGATGAAGCCCTTCGGGGTCTCGCCGGTGGCCGCGCGGACCGCGCGGACGAGGGTGCGGCGGGAGTAGCCGAGCGCGTCGGCGTAGGCGCTGACGCTGTGGTTGGTGGCGAAACCCTGCTCGACGGCGTCCCGGAAGAGGGTGAAGGTGGTGTCCGACCGCTCCCGGGACCCCTGCGCCGAGCTGGCGGCGAGATGGGCGAGGCGCAGCAGGAACGCGGTCAGGGTGTGCCGCAGCACGGCCGTGTGCAGGCTCGGCGGGAGCGTGACGGTGTCCTCGTACTCGCGGCGCAGCTGGCCGAGAGCCGCCCGGAGCGCGGTGAGCTGCGCCGGGCCGGGGTGCAGCAGCGGCGGCAGGTCGTAGCGGTACAGGCCGGTGGCCTCGACGGTGGCGCGGGGCAGGAAACCGGGCTGCATGGCCAGGACGGTGCCGCGGTACCCGCTGGTCCGGGAGAACCGGTGGACCTGTCCGGGGCGGATCCACAGCAGATCTCCGGCCGTCGCCTCGTACTCGGCGAAGTCGACCATGTGCCGTACGGGGCCGTCGGTGAAGAGCATGACGACGTGGAAGTCGATGCGGTGGATCCGGTCCAGCGGAGCGTCGACCCGCCAGGTTCCGCTCCCCATGGTGCCGACCTGCATGCCGACGCCGCCGACGGTCAGCTCGGCCGGGAAGGGGAAGGTCCTGATCCCGTCGCCGTCCCTGCCGTCGCCACTGGGTCGGGGTGTTCTGTCCGCCATGTTCTTTCTGTGCCGTCCGTTCGCGCGATCACTGTCCCAGATTCACCACAGGCTGACACACCCTGCCCTTCCCTCTAAAAAGTCAGACTTTTAGGTTTGAACGCGTCCGGCCAGTGATCACGCATTGAACGAGGACTTCTTGAAGATGAGCACGCAGACATCCGACGGCTTCGAGTGGACCGACCTCGACCGGCGTGCCGTGGACACCGCCCGACTTCTCGCGGCAGACGCCGTACAGAAGGTCGGTAACGGTCATCCGGGAACCGCGATGAGCCTGGCCCCTGCCGCGTACACGATCTTTCAAAAGGTGATGCGGCACGACCCGGCCGACCCGGAGTGGACCGGCCGCGACCGCTTCGTGCTGTCCCCCGGACACACCTCGCTCACCCTCTACACCCAGCTCTTCCTCGCCGGGTACGAGCTGGAGCTGGACGACCTGAAGGCGTTCCGCACGCACGGCTCGAAGACGCCCGGCCACCCCGAGTACGGGCACACCGCGGGAGTCGAGACCACCACCGGGCCGCTCGGCCAGGGTGTCGCCAACGCCGTCGGCATGGCGATGGCCGCCCGCTACGAGCGCGGCCTGTTCGACCCCGAGGCCCCCGAGGGCACCTCCCCCTTCGACCACACCGTCTGGGCGATCGTCTCCGACGGCGACCTGGAGGAGGGCGTCTCCGCCGAGGCCTCCTCCCTGGCCGGCCACCAGAAGCTCGGCAACCTGGTCCTCCTCTACGACGACAACCACATCTCCATCGAGGGCGACACCGCGACCGCCTTCTCCGAGGACGTGCTGAAGCGGTACGAGGCCTACGGCTGGCACGTGCAGCGCGTCGAGCCCGTGCTCGGCGGCGACATCGATGTGCCCGCCCTGTACGCGGCCCTCAGGGCGGCGCAGGCCGAGACCGAGCGCCCCTCGATCATCGCGATGCGCACGATCATCGCCTGGCCGGCCCCGAACGCGCAGAACACCGAGGCCTCCCACGGCTCCGCACTCGGCGCGGACGAGATCGCCGCCACCAAGCGCGTCCTCGGCTTCGCCCCCGAGCAGACCTTCGAGGTCACCGACGAGGTCCTGAAGCACACCCGCCGGGCCCTGGACCGGGGCGCCGAGGCGCACGCGGCCTGGGACAAGCGGATCGCCGAGTGGCGCACGGCCGCCCCGGAGCGGGCGCAGCTCTTCGACCGGATCAGCAAGGGCGAGCTGCCCGAGGGCTGGCAGGACGCCCTACCGGTGTTCGAGGAGGGCAGGTCGGTCGCCACCCGCGCGGCCTCCGGCAAGGTGCTGCAGGCGCTCGGCCCGGTCCTCCCCGAGCTGTGGGGCGGCTCCGCCGACCTCGCGGGCTCGAACAACACCACCATCGACGGGACCAGCCCCTTCCTGCCGAAGGGCAACCCGCTGCCCGAGGCGGACCCGTACGGCCGTACCGTCCACTTCGGCATCCGCGAGTTCTCCATGGCCGCGGAGATGAACGGCATCGCCCTGCACGGCAACACCCGCGTCTACGGCGGCACCTTCCTGGTCTTCTCCGACTACATGCGCAACGCCGTCCGCATGTCGGCGCTGATGCAGCTGCCGGTGACGTACGTGTGGACGCACGACTCCATCGGCCTCGGCGAGGACGGCCCGACGCACCAGCCGGTCGAGCACCTGGCCTCGCTGCGTGCGATCCCGGGCCTGAACGTCGTCCGCCCGGCGGACGCCAACGAGACCGCGATCGCCTGGGCCGAGATCCTGAAGAGGCACGCCACCCACCCGGCACCGCACGGGCTCGCGCTCACCCGCCAGGGCGTGCCGGTCCACGCGCCCCACAAGGACGCGGCCAAGGGCGGCTATGTGCTGCGCGAGTCGTCGACCGAGACCCCGGGGGTGATCATCATCGCGACCGGCTCCGAGGTGCAGCTGGCCGTCGCCGCGCGGGAGCAGCTGGAGGCCGAGGGGATCGGCACGCGGGTCGTGTCGATGCCGTCCGTGGAGTGGTTCGAGGAGCAGGACCAGGGGTACCGGGACTCGGTGCTGCCGCCGGCCGTGAAGGCCCGCGTCGCCGTCGAGGCCGGTATCGGTCTGACGTGGCACCGGTTCGTGGGTGACGCAGGTCGGATTGTCTCTCTCGAACACTTCGGTGCCTCCGCCGATGCGACGACACTGTTCGCCGAGTTCGGCTTCACCCCCGAGAACGTCGCCGCCGCTGCCCGCGAGTCGCTGGCCGCTGCGCGCGCCTGATACCGACGCGACCAGAAAGATGATCACTGTGACCGAAGCAATCGCGACCTCCGGAGCCCTCAAGCGCCTCGCCGACGAAGGCGTGTCGATCTGGCTGGACGACCTGTCGCGGAAGCGGATCACCTCGGGCGGCCTGGCCGAGCTGGTGGAGAGCGGCGGCGTCGTCGGCGTCACCACCAACCCGTCGATCTTCCAGGCGGCCATAGGCTCCGGCGAGGGATACGAGGAGCAGCTGACCGACCTCGCCGTACGGGGTGTCACGGTCGACGAGGCCGTGCGGATGATGACGACCGCCGACGTGCGTGCAGCCGCCGATATCCTGGATTCTGTATACACGACCTCCGAGGGTCGCGACGGCCGGGTCTCCATCGAGGTCGACCCGCGCCTCGCCCACCACACCGAGGCGACGGTCGCCGAGGCCAGGCAGCTGGCCTGGCTGGTCGACCGCCCCAACGTGATGATCAAGATCCCGGCGACCCGGGCGGGCCTCCCGGCGATCACCGAGGTCATCGGCCTCGGCATCAGCGTCAACGTGACGCTGATCTTCTCGCTGGAGCGCTACCACGAGGTCATGGCCGCCTACCTGGCCGGCCTGGAGAAGGCCCGTGAGCGGGGCCTGGACCTGTCCCGGATTCACTCGGTGGCGTCCTTCTTCGTCTCCCGCGTGGACTCCGAGATCGACAAGCGGCTGACCGCCCTCGGCACCGACGAGGCCCTCGCGCTCAAGGGCCGGGCGGCCCTCGCCAACGCGCGGCTCGCCTACGGGGCCTACGAGGAGGTCTTCGCGTCCGGGCGCTGGTCGGCGCTCGCCGGTGACGGGGCGAACAAGCAGCGTCCGCTGTGGGCCTCCACCGGGGTGAAGGATCCCGCGTACAAGGACACGCTGTACGTGGACGAGCTGGTCGCGCCCGGCACCGTGAACACCATGCCGGAGACCACCCTGAGGGCCACCGCCGACCACGGCGAGGTCACCGGTGACACGGTGACCGGCGGCTACGCGCAGGCCCGCGCGGACCTCGCCGCCGTGGAGCGGCTCGGCATCTCCTACGACGAGGTCGTCCAGCAGCTGGAGGACGAGGGCGTCGCCAAGTTCGAGGCGGCCTGGCAGGACCTGCTGGACGCCGTCGCCAAGTCCCTGGACAGCAAGGGAGTGGACGCGTAATGACTACCAAGGCTCCGGAACCCGAGACGCCCCCTGCCACGGAGGTGCGCGTTCCGCTCGCCCCGGCCGCCGACTGGGAGAACCCGCTGCGGGACACCCGCGACCGCCGGCTGCCCCGCATCGCGGGCCCCTCCGGCCTGGTCATCTTCGGCGTGACCGGCGACCTGTCGCGCAAGAAGCTGATGCCGGCCGTGTACGACCTGGCCAACCGCGGCCTGCTGCCGCCGGGCTTCTCCCTCGTCGGCTTCGCCCGCCGGGACTGGGAGGACCAGGACTTCGCGCAGGTCGTCCACGACGCGGTGCGCGAGCACTCCCGGACCCCGTTCCGCGAGGAGGTGTGGCAGCAGCTCGCCGAGGGCATGCGGTTCATCCCCGGCGACTTCGACGACGACACCGCCTTCAAGCAGCTCAAGGACGCGGTCGACGAGCTGGACGCCTCCCGCGGCACCGGCGGCAACTTCGCCTTCTACCTCTCCGTCCCGCCGAAGTTCTTCCCCAAGGTCGTGCAGCAGCTGAAGAAGCACGGCCTGGCCAGTCCGGCGCAGGGTTCCTGGCGGCGCGCGGTCATCGAGAAGCCGTTCGGCCACGACCTGAAGTCGGCGCAGGACCTGAACGCGGTGTTGCACGACGTGTTCGATCCGGAGCAGGTGTTCCGGATCGACCACTACCTCGGCAAGGAGACGGTCCAGAACATCCTGGCGCTGCGCTTCGCCAACCAGATGTACGAGCCGATCTGGAACCGCAGTTACGTCGACCACGTGCAGATCACCATGGCCGAGGACATCGGCATCGGCGGCCGGGCCGGCTACTACGACGGCATCGGCTCGGCCCGTGACGTCATCCAGAACCACCTTCTGCAGCTGATGGCGCTGACCGCCATGGAGGAGCCGATCGCCTTCGACGCGGAGGCGCTGCTCACCGAGAAGCTGAAGGTGCTGAAGTCGGTGCGGCTGCCGGAGAACCTCGGCGAGCACACCGTGCGCGGCCAGTACGCGACCGGCTGGCAGGGCGGCGAGAAGGTCGTCGGCTACCTCCAGGAGGACGGTATCGACCCCCAGTCGAAGACCGACACCTTCGCGGCGATCAAGCTGGGCGTCGACAACCGCCGTTGGGCGGGCGTCCCCTTCTACCTGCGCACCGGCAAGCGGCTCGGCCGCCGCGTCACCGAGATCGCCGTCGTCTTCAAGCGGGCCCCGCACTCCCCGTTCGATTCCACCGCCACCGAGGAGCTGGGGCAGAACGCGATCGTCATCCGCGTCCAGCCCGACGAGGGCATGACCGTCCGCTTCGGCTCCAAGGTGCCGGGCACCTCGATGGAGATCCGGGACGTGTCCATGGACTTCGCCTACGGCGAGTCGTTCACGGAGTCGAGCCCGGAGGCGTACGAGCGGCTCATCCTTGACGTACTGCTCGGCGACGCCAATCTGTTCCCCCGTCACCAGGAAGTGGAAGAGTCCTGGAAGATCCTCGACCCGATCGAGGAGTACTGGGCGAAGCACGGCAGGCCGGCTCAGTACCCGTCGGGCACCTGGGGTCCGGAAGAGGCAAACGAGATGCTCGCACGAGACGGACGGAGCTGGCGCAGGCCATGAAGATCGACCTGACCGACACCACGGCAAGCAAGATCAACAAGGCGCTGGTGCAGGGCCGCCGCGCCATCGGCACCCCGGCCGTGGGCATGGTCCTGACGATGGTCATCGTCACGGACGAGGAGAACGCCTACGACTCGATCAAGGCGGCCGAGGAGGCCTCGCACGAGCACCCCTCGCGCACCCTGGTCGTCATCAAGCGGCACGCCCGCACCCTGCGCGACCGCACCACCTCCCGCCTCGACGCCGAGGTCCGGGTCGGCTCGGAGGCCGGCACCGGCGAGACGGTCGTGCTGCGGACCTACGGCGAGGTGTCCGACCACGCCGACTCCGTGGTCCTGCCGCTGCTGCTGCCGGACGCCCCGGTGGTGGTGTGGTGGCCGGTGGAGGCGCCCGACACCCCGTCGAAGGACCCGCTGGGCGCGCTGGCCCAGCGCCGGATCACCGACCTGTACGCGGTCGAGCGGCCGATGGAGGTCCTGGAGACCAGGGCCCGGAACTACGCTCCCGGCGACACCGACCTCGCCTGGACCCGGCTCACGCTGTGGCGGTCCATGCTGGCCGCCGCCCTGGACCAGGCGCGGACCAAGGTGACGTCGGCGGCCGTGGAGGCCGAGCAGGACAATCCCAGCGCCGAACTCCTGTCGCGCTGGCTGGAGGCCCGCCTGAACGTCCCGGTGGACCGGGTGGTCTCCGGGGGCCCGGTCGTCACGGCCGTGCGCCTCGGCACCGCGAGCGGCGAGATCGTCGTCGACCGGCCCGAAGGGCCTCTCGCGACGCTGACCCTGCCGGGCCAGCCGCCGCGCACCCTCGCCCTGAAGGTCCGCTCCACCTCCGAACTCATCGCCGAGGAGCTGCGCCGCCTCGACGCCGACGAGATGTACGCCATCGCCCTCAAGGGCGGGGCCACCAAGGAGAACGCCTGACATGTCCGACGCACCGTCAGACACCCCGAAGCTCACCCGCCGGCCCGAGTGGACGGCCCTCGCCGACCACCGCGCAGAGGGGCAGCCGCACCTGCGGGAGCTGTTCGCGACGGACCCCGGCCGCGCCGAGCGGTACGTCGTCCGGGCCGGCGATCTGCACATCGACTACAGCAAGCACCTGATCACCGACGAGACCTTGGCCCTCCTCCAGGAACTCGCCACCGCCACCGGCGTGTTCGCGCTGCGGGACGCGATGTTCCGCGGCGAGAAGATCAACATCACCGAGCGGCGGGCCGTGCTGCACACCGCGCTGCGCGCCCCGCGGGACGCGGTGATCGAGGTCGACGGCGAGAACGTCGTACCGCGCGTGCACGCCGTCCTGGACAAGATGGCCGACTTCGCCGAGCGGGTTCGCTCGGGCGAGTGGACCGGCCACACCGGCAGGCGGATCCGCAACGTCGTCAATATCGGCATCGGCGGCTCCGACCTCGGTCCGGCGATGGCCTACGAGGCCCTGCGCGCCTGCACGGCACGGGAGCTGACGTTCCGGTTCGTGTCGAACGTGGACGGCGCCGACCTGCACGAGGCCACCCGCGACCTGGACCCGGCGGAGACCCTGTTCATCGTCGCGTCCAAGACCTTCACCACGATCGAGACGATCACCAACGCCACCGCGGCCCGCTCGTGGCTGCTGGAGGGCCTGGACGATGGGGGCACCTCCCGCTCGAGCGAATTCGAGAGCGGGGGAGAGAAGGCCGTGGCGAAGCACTTCGTGGCGCTGTCCACGAACGCCGAGAAGGTCACCGGGTTCGGCATCGACCCGGACAACATGTTCGAGTTCTGGGACTGGGTCGGCGGACGGTACTCGTACGACTCCGCGATCGGTCTGTCGCTGATG